>CBDTZI010000007.1:0-22864 GCA_965364865.1 uncultured bacterium
CTATCCGCAGCCGGTTGTCGAAGCGTCATACCATTGACATCATTGGGGTTGGGTTCAAAAGCCTGATAGGTGGGGCTGTGAACCATATCCGGTAAGACTTCCCAGTTGGGCCTTGAAAAATCACGCGTTGCCGCAAAGCTCATCGCAATCGAAGCCGCCATGATGGTACCCAAAATTACATTGATTACTCGTGCTGACATTACATAGGTTCCTGTTCCACACGCTCTTCTATATGCGTCACACCATGACTACGAAGCATGTCACTGATTTCGTCGAGATCAAACCCGGCGTCCGTTTCCTCGATGACCAGAGCAAATTTGTTATCCGTCACTCCTTCAAAGGTGAGTTTGGCGCGTTTCCCGGGTAGAAGCCGTCGTCCAACAAGAAATGCAAACACCGTGCTCAACGCCGCAAACAACACCATCATCTCAAACGTGACCGGCACGAACGCAGGCAGCGAGTTCCAGGGTTTGCCGCCGATGTTAATGGGCCAGGCTGAAGCTGATGTCCAGAATTCAAACCAAACCTTAAACGAAGCACCCCCAATACCCAGCGCAAAACAGACCCACGGCAAACGCGAAGGTTTCAGATTCATGGCTTTGTCCAGGCCGTGAACCGCGTAGGGTGTGTACACGTCGGCGATTTTCAATCCTCGTTCACGCGCTTCGTTTGTTGCGGAAAGGATGTTCTCTTCCTGCTCAAACACGCCCAGCAAAAAACGTCGGTTACTGTTTTCACTAATGGGTTTTTTTGCCATGACTCAGCACCCCTTTCACTTCTGCAATCGCGATCACCGGTATGAACCGGCAAAACAGCAGGAACAATGTCAGAAACAGTCCAAAACTACCCACCAACGTGGCGATTTCGATCCAGGTCGGCGTATAACTCGTCCAGTTTGCAGGTAGATAGTCGCGGTGTAATGAAGTTACGATAATCACGAACCGTTCAAACCACATGCCGATGTTGATAAAGATCGTGACGATAAACACGATGAGCATGTTCGATCGTGCCCACTTGAACCACAGGATTTGCGGGGACAGGATATTACAGCTCACCATGATCCAATAGGCCCAGCACATCGGTCCCATCGCACGGTTCATAAACGCAAACTGTTCATATTGGTTGTTGGAATACATGGCGGTGAAAAATTCGGTCAAATATGCCATAGCCACCATGCCGCCGGTGGCGATGAGAATTTTACACATCGTGCTCACATGCCGCTTCGTGATGTAATCCTCTAACCGCATGGTCTTGCGGGCGATTAACATCAGCGTCAGCACCATCGACATACCGGAGAAAATTGCGCCCGCGACGAAGTAGGGCGGCAGGATGGTGGTATGCCATCCGGGAATCACCGATGTCGCGAAGTCCCAACTGACAATGGTATGCACCGACACCACGAGGGGAGTGGCTAACCCCGCCAACAGCAAATACACCGTTTCATAATGAAGCCATGTTCTAAACGAACCGTTCCATCCCAAACTGAAAAATCCCGCAACGCTCTTGCGCCAGCCCGTTTTGAATCGGTCGCGAATCGTGGCTAAGTCCGGAATGAGTCCGACGTACCAGAACACAAACGAAATCGTAAAGTAGGTCGAAATTGCAAAGAAGTCCCACACCAGCGGTGACCGAAAATTGATCCACAATGAGCCTCGCGTGTTGGGATAGGGAGCCATCCAATGTGCAAGCCAGGGTCGTCCCATGTGAATCAACGGAAACAATCCGGCGCAAATCACGGCGAAGATCGTCATCGCTTCTGCCGCCCGGTTGACCGACGTTCGCCACTTTTGACGCAGCAGAAACAATACCGCTGAGATTAACGTGCCAGCGTGACCGATCCCCACCCAGAAGACAAAGTTGGTAATGTCGAACGCCCAGCCCACGGTGTTGTTCAGGCCCCAGGTGCCGATCCCGGTACTCACCTGATAAACCACGGCGATCAGTCCAAGGATGAGCATCGAGCCGGAAGTCGCTATCGCAATCCACCACATTGGCGAGGGCGTACGATCAAGTGACGCGCAGATGTCCGTCGTCACATCGCCCAGTGACTTGTTTCCAAGAATTAATGGCTGCTCAGTTTGCAGCGGCTGCGGGTGTTGTTGGATGACCCTGTCTGCATTAGCCATGGCTGTTGTGTTCCTTCGTCTGCGTTCTGCCTTCTTCTCGGTTTCGTACGATGCCGAGGTAACCTACGGTCGGCCTGACGTTGATCTCTTCTAAAACTCGATAGTGTGACCCGCTACGAATCGCTTCGGACACAGCGCTATTGGGATCGTTCATGTCGCCAAAGACGATGGCGCCCGCCGGACAGGATTGTTGACAGGCGGGTCGTATATCGCCGTCCTCAATGCCGCGCCCCTGACGCTTGGCCTCAATCCGCGCCTCTTCGATCCGTTGTACACAGAAAGAACATTTTTCCATCACGCCCCGGCTTCGGATGGTAATGTCCGGGTTGAGTGACATGTTGGCCAGTTTGTCGTCGTGGGCGTATTCAAACCAGTTGAACCGGCGAACTTTATACGGGCAGTTGTTTGCACAATAGCGGGTGCCTACGCAGCGATTGTAGGTCTGTTGATTCAGCCCCTCGTCGCTGTGTGTCGTCGCCAACACCGGACAAACCGTCTCGCACGGGGCGTGGTCACAATGTTGGCACATCATGGGTTGGTGAGCGACATCGACATCGCCGCTATTGTCGCTGTAATAGCGGTCGACTCGCATCCAGTGCATAATTCGTTTACGTCGTACCTCATCCCGACCCACCACCGGTACATTGTTTTCAACCTGGCAGGCGATCACACATCCAGAGCATCCCGTGCATGATGTCAGGTCTATGGCCATGCCCCAGTGATGTCCTTCGTATTTGTGATCTTCGGGCCAAAGCTCGCCCATGTATTCGTGGTGCGGTCCCGCATGGCCAAGGTTCCCATCCTTTTTGTAGGAAAAGAGCGTGGCGTCCTGAATGTTGGGTCGTTTGAGATTCATTCCCGCAACCGCTAACGCTTTCGGGATTTCAATATTGTGGTAGTCCTGCGTACAGGCTAATTCGTGACGGCGATCGGTGCGTGAGATGGAAACTTGCGCACCGGATAATCGTAGTGTGCCGTTTTGATAGTGCAGCAGACCCGCTGCGCTGGTTCCGACCAGACCGTTATCGCCGAGCGTGGGTCGTTTTTCAAACCATTCGGGGCCGACATTCATAAATCGGGCGGATTCCTCTCGGCCATAACCCAATGCGATGGCTATTGTCTGATCGTGTTGGCCGGGCTGAATGTGTACGGGTAATTCGATCGACGACGTGGGCGAATTAGAATTTGACAGATTGATTTTGATGACATCACCCAGGCTTACCCCGATTTTTTTCGCAGCGGACTCGGACAAACTCGCGTAGTTATCCCACACGACTTTTGTGATCGGGTCCGGCATCTCCTGCAACCATGGGTTATAAGCGAATCGGCCGTCTTTCATGGAAATTTTGGGGTATAAAACCAATGCGAATGTATTCGCCGCAGCGGTTGCAGATTGGCCAACGATGTTGACGGCGCCGGAATTGAATGAGCTTGTGGATTGTGATGCGATGTTTAATGTTGCAAATCCGTCGTGGATCGACTGGTCCCACGCGACACGACTCTTCCATGTTTCGCGCACGATATCTTGTGCGGTCTTTTTTTGACCTGACCAGAGGGACAAGCTATCCAGGATCGATCGGGTATTAAACAGCGGCTTCATGGTCGGCTGTTTGAAGTTGATCAGTTGACCGCCGGTGTCCACATCACCCCAGGATTCCAGATAGTGATGATCGGGGCAGACGTAAGTAGCGTGTTTCGACGTTTCATCGATTCGATCCGCAACGCTGATCACTAACTTTACTTTCTGTAAAGCAGCTGCAAAGTCCTGGCCATTGGGCAGATCGTAAACCGGATTCACATCGTTGATGATGAGTGCATCGATTGAACCGGATGCGATTTCCTGTAATAAAGTCTGTATGTCCTCATCGCTGAAATGGTTTCGCTGGGCAGGATGTTCGATATCGATGGTCGAACCGTAATTTCCAAGTAAGTGGTTGATGTAGTTACAGAGAACTTGCGTCTCGGTGTCTTCGCTACCACAAACAACGAGGCTATTATTTCTGGCGAGCCAAAGTCGGCTGGTTAACTCATCCATCGCAGGGTTGTCGATGGGACACGCAGGCAGATCGTTTGTATCAAACGATTCACCGGCTTTGTGCGCAAGTGCGGCAGCTAAGTGGCTTAGGATGACGCCCATTTCGCCGGAGGCCACGCGATAACGCTTATCGGCTTTGGATCCGGTCACCGACATTCGTCCCTCAAACTGAACGTGATACGAAAAATGTTTCTCGTCCTGATCGGGGTTGCGACCCTCGGTCCAGCCCGCAGTAAACGCCACGGGTGATAGCCAGGTGCCCAGAAAATCAGCGTCGAAGCTTACAATCACTTTCGCCTTGTCAAACAAATATCTCGGGACGATAAGTTTACCGTGCGTTTTTTCATGGGCCTGGGCAATCGCCGAAGTTGAAAACGTCTCATAGCTGACATGCTTGCCATTTGTAAAACGACTCACAAATTGATCGATCATTCGTTGCTTTGACGGGCTGTTGACAGGCGATGTTAAAACGCGAACCGCGCCGCCCTGGCTTTTGATTTCGTCAAGTTGTGCCGAAAGTTCACTATCGATATTTTCCCAGGTTGCATCTTTTCCTGCGTTGAGGGGATTTTGAAGTCGCTTGTTGTCGTATAGTCCCAGCACGGAGGCTTGGCCAACCGCACATAGGCCGCCGCGTGAAAATGGATGTTGGGGATTGCCCTCGAGTTTGATTACGCGGCCATCGCGATTCTTAACTATTAGTCCACATCCCGCATCGCACGCCCCGCACGTTGAGGCATAGTGCGTCGATCGACCCGGAACAATCGCTTCGGGTTGAACGAGGTAGGGGATCGCCTTTTCCACGGGGGTTCGGCTGCAACCGGTCAGGGCGGCTGCGGAAAATGTAAATCCTGCGGCGGTGAGGAAATTGCGACGGGTAACGCCCATGATATCCGGCGAAGGCCCTTCGGGAAATTCGTCATTCGTCACCGGCAACGAGATCGAACCGTCGTCCCGCTGCTTCAGGCTTTTCCAATAGTTTTTCACTGATGTTGTCGATTCCATACTGCACATAGCTGGTGAATCAAACTCCTAGTAATGACAGGCGGCACAATCCAAAGAGGCGTTGACCGTCTGACCGCCGACGCCGATTTCGTTTACGTTACGATGACAGTTAACACACCAACCCATACTCAAATCTTCCACCTGAGACACGCGCTCCATCGTTTCCACCACCCCGTGACAGCGATCACAGCCAATGTTGGAAGCCACATGTGTGCTGTGGTTGAAATATACAAAATCCGGAAGATTGTGAACCTGTATCCACTCGATCGGTTTGGGTTGACGATCCGATCTTAATTTCAATTCTTCATCGAGGCCGAGTGTGTCGTATAGTTTTTGTAACTCCGTCGAGACCATTCGCTTGGGTTTACGTTTTTCTTCCTCCGCTCTTTCGTCCTCCGCTCGCATGGAGCCCAGCGTATCGGTGACGAACATGTGGCAATTCATGCAGACACTGGCTGCGGGAATCCCGGCGTGACGGGACGATTCCGACCCGAAATGACAGTATTTACAGTCGATTAACAGCTCGCCCGCGTGCAGGCGATGCGAAAAGGCGATCGGCTGCTCGGGGGCATATCCCTGATGATTACCCGGCAGGTGAAACGCGCCCAGCCTGGCTACAAGCGTCACCGTACTGAACGCCGCGCCGATCAAAAGCACCACCGTAATGGTTTGAAATTTTCTATGTTCGTTTAACACTTGATCTCCGCGTTGCTTCGTGCGTAATACCACCAGTTGACGATCAGGCAACTGAAGTAGTAGACCGCGAATCCATAGAGAGCGTATTCAGGTGTTCCGCCTTTAATTTGCGTACCCACGATTTTGGGAATTAAAAACGCGCCGTATGCGGCGATCGCCGATGTCCAGCCCAACACCGGGCCGGCTTGCTCTTTGGAGAAAATGATCGGAATCATTCTAAAGGTCGAACCATTTCCGATTCCCGTCGTGGCAAACAACAGGATAAAAATCAGCAGGAAGGGGATGAAGTATTGTTCGGGCGATGTCGATTGACTGGCTAGCGACACATAGTATCCCGCTCCGATGGTGGCGCAGATCATGACCAGCGTGTCCCAGTGTGTAACTCTCGCACCGCCGATTTTATCACTCAGCCAGCCACCCAAAGGTCGAATCAAAGCTCCAACACCTGCACCAATCCATATATAAGAGGACGAAATGGGTGCAGCTGGATTGATGATGGACTCCGCCAGGCGACTGCCATCCGCACCGACGCGAATCACGCCGAACACATCGTCGATCAACTTAGGGAACGCGTTGGCGTATCCGATGAACGAACCGAATGTCATGGTGTACAGCCAGGTCATAATCCAGGTGTGTTTGTTTTTGAAAATGGAAAACTGATTTTTCAGATTTTCCTTGGTTTCCGCGGGCGTTAAAAATCGCATCGCCAATAAGGTGGTGCAAGCTGCGACAGGGACGATGATAAACACTTTGATCAGCACCGGAAATCCACCCCAGGGAGTCACCAGAAGAACCACACCCACTGTGGCTCCAAGGTAGCCCAGGAACAATAACCACAGATATTTGCCGATGGCTCCAGGTGTTGATCCGCACTTGTGCTGCGGAAGATTGTTCATGAAGAAAAATGCCATGATCGCAAGAAACGCCAATACCGGTACCCAGACGATCCCTGCGTTTTGAATCCAGATACTCTTGGCCGTTTCTCCCACGCCAAGGATATAAGGATCACCGCCTAGAGTTCCAAACGCACCAAACGTGATGATCCAGGGAAGCAGGAATTGCATGACGCTGACGCCAAGATTTCCGAGACCCGCATTCAACCCCAGCGATAGTCCCTGCATCCGTTTCGGGAAAAAGAAGCTGATGTTGGACATGGAGGAAGAAAACGCACCGCCGCCGATGCCGGATAAACACGCCAGGATGATAAATGTCAGGAACGGAGTGTTCGGATTTTGCAGTGCGATTCCCGCGCCGATCGCGGGCAAAATCAGCAGAAGGGTGGTCATAAACTTGACGTTTCGACCACCACAAATCGCGATCATAAACGAATTGGGAATTCGCAGCGTCGCACCAGCCAATCCCGCCACCGCAGGCAGATTAAACATCAGCGCACGATAAGCGTCCCCTTCGTAGTTCACATCGTTATTCAGAAAATTGAAGTTAAACAAATCCGGGTTCGTAAAATGCAGCTTTTGAATAAATTTGGCGAGCATCCCCCAGTAGAGCCAGACCGAGAAAGCGCACAGCAGATTCGGAATAGACACGATCAGATTGCGTGTGGCCACGGAATTACCCGTGCTCGACCATTCCTGCTCATTTTCTGGATCCCATTGTTTAAGTTGGTTCATGATTGTTCTCGTGGTTAATGGATTATAGTTACCATCTCAGATGATTTTCCGTGTCGATCGAACGGGTTCGATCGCAGGATCAAAACATTTCCGGTTCCTTTTCTTCATCGATACGCAACAGATGATCCAGCGAGAATGGCCCACTGCCTCGCCACACAAATAACGCCAGCAATACAAACACCAGCGACGTAAATTGGAAGTTGATATTCGTTCCCAGAAGACTCCCCGCACTCGCTGCGCTGGTTCCTATTAAAGTGACGATCACAGCGCCAAATAAAATCAGTGCGTTGGCTGCGGCACCCAATCGCGTCACAAATCCTAGGGCAAGGCTTGCACCCCCGATGACATGAGCGAACACCACGGACCATGCGATCATGGTTTGACCCTGACCGAGATCGTTACCGAGCGTTCCTTCAAGTTCAGACAGGTTCATAATGAAATAAACGCCCTTGATGACCAGTGCGATGCCCAGATAGATGCGCAGCACGTCCATGGGACGAACATGTTTGATGCCCGGGATCAGGTCGTGTAGCGGTACGCGATCTTTGAGTGCGACACGACGTTCTGCAATCGCAGTTTTGTATTCTTTCGAAGCGGATGCTTCCATTTCCGGAGTGAAGCGAACCAGATAGGTCGCGAATGAGCACGCGAAAACGAGTATCCCTAATATAAAAAATGCCTCTGTATAGGTAATACTTTCCGAAGCCATTAGAAATCCCGCACAAACCGCACCCATGTTGCCGCCCGCGCCGACGATACCCGAAACAGATCCCAATGCTTTTTTATTGATAAAAGGAACAACGGAGTACGTCGCACCTTCTGACATCTGTACGAACAAGCTAAAGACAATCATGGCCGGAATCGCCAGAGCGAGGACTTGCATCTGAGAGAAAAAGGCCAGCGCAACGCCCTCAGCCATTAACGCGTAAAAGAGCCAGCGAACACGACCTTTTAATCCACCTTTTTCTACGAACTTGTCGGAAATGTATCCGCCCAGTGTTCTGGCGAAGATGTTCATCAATCCGAATAGACCCGCAGCTAAGCCGGCGGTCTTCAATCCGAGATCAAATTTGTCCATATAATAAATCGCGGCAATTCCATTGATCGTAAGTTCGATACCAAAACAGGCTGCGTAAATGATAAACAGCGCCCATACGCGTGAATCCTTGGCCGCAAGCCAGAACGAGCCTTTCGATTTCTTCACCGAGATCAGTTCGCCCGATGCGCGAAGCTCTTTGAAGTTTCCGTTGGGAAGGTCGGTGGTGAAGAAATAGTAAGCGATACCTGTTACGAAACAGACCGCACCAGCAGCCACCATGGACAATCGCCACGACGCCTGATCAGAAAAACCAAAATAGATAAAGGCGGCGAAAACCAACGGCATGATCATCTGCGTCACGCCGCCGCCCAGATTACCCCAACCCGCGGACGTCGCATTGGCTGTACCCACACAGTTGGGGGCGAACATCACCGATGTGTGATATTGGGTGATGACAAACGACGCACCAATGACACCGATCCCGAGACGAAACAACAGAAAGCTCGTATAAGTTTCGGCCAGGCCAATACACATCACAGGAATTGATCCAACCATGAGTAATACGGTATAACACAACCTTGGCCCGATGCGGTCGCACAACCAGCCGATCAGCAAACGAGCAAAAATTGTGATCGCAACCGACGCGATGATCGTGTTCCCGATCTGCGATTTAGTCAGCCCCAGTTCTTCGCGTACGACCGCCATGAGCGGTGCGATACCAAACCATGCAAAGAAGCACAAAAAGAACGAGAACCACGTCATGTGAAACGCGCGCATGGGTCGCGTTTTGAGTGAAAACAGATCGATACTGGTTGCTTTGTTTTTAACTTCCATTGTTCTCGCCTACTTCACTTTTATTGAATCCCAGCTCCATCACTCAACCTGCAGGCGTGCCCGATCGCGCACACAAACTTACCTCCCTGATCCAGGGGCACGATTCCAACGAACCACCTGAGGCTTTCGCCACAAGTAGGGATTGGGAACCACCAGTATGTGAACCAGTCGGGTAAACGGAAAAAATCCGATCACCAGACACGCGTTGATAATGTGAAGCTTGACCGCAAAAGGCATGGCCAGGACGTAGGTGATGTCCGGGTCGAGCATAATTACTGACCATAGATACGGCGAGGCGGAGGCGGCGAACCACGATGAACCCCAGGAATGCATCACCGCTACATAGATCCCGCTGACAACTTGTACCAGCAACAACACATGAAGAATAATGTCTGACGTACTCGTGACAACTCGGACCTTTCGATAGGCCAATCGTCGAACCAGCGTGCCGATCAGTCCCAACAAGGTCAGCAATCCGAATATCAATGCGGATATTTCGAGAATGTACAGTCGGATCGGGTGTCCGTTCCACGCGAGCACTTGCCTGGGAAACATAAACGCAATGATATGGCCCATGATGACCACAATAATGCCGTAATGAAGCGGAACCATGCCCCAGAAGTGTTTCTGATTTTCCAGGAACTGCGAAGACAGACTGGAATAAGTGAACGCCTGCGCCCGGTATCGCTGTATCGTAACAAGGAAAAACGAAGCCAATGCGATATACGGGAACACACCAAACAGTAACTGATCCAGATATTGTTGTGTACTGCCCATGTTATATGCTCTCCTGTTGGAGTAAATCTTCGTGCTGATCGTTCAGGATCGGTAACGAAATGTCCTCGATCGGACTTAACCCGTGACGTGATTCCAGCCAGTCACAGATCATTTCGATGAGTGCTTCGTAGGGGGTGTTCATGGTTTTCATCCCCTTGCGAATGGTGATCATCGCAGACAACACGCAGGCCTGTGAAAAATTGTCCGCCGCATCTGCTTCCATACGCCCCAACACCGAAAATACATGATGAGCGTGATCCGGAAGATCGGTCGTTTCGGTTAGTGCATATTTTCTGATCTGTTGTCTCATCCAGACTAAGAATGTTCCGCGGTCATACGTTTCGCCGAACAGATGCCAGCCCAGTTCGAGCGTACATTTCGGCGATAAATCAAACGTGCGCGAATACACTTCTTCACGTTCCTGCTGGGAAAGTTGGCGGAATTCCTGTGACCACTGCGTGAACCGCTTGCCAAGTTCCGGATCGGCATCAGCTAGGATTTTCTCGCAATAGGTAAGTTTGGCGTCGAATTTATCGTCGGGATACAAAAGTATCGTTGCGAACAGATCATAAATTTCCGGGCTTTGAACCATTACAATCCCCTCCTCGGGCCGGACAGGAATCCGAATCCGACACTCTGTCTGTGATGGTGAGGCTCTTCCATCATTTCGATCGCTTCTTCACGATGAGCAGGGGGGATCACGAAACGCTCGTCGAATGTGCAAAGTGAAGTCAGTTGATAAATCGCCTCGGCTTCTTCCACCGTGCAATCCGCTTCGTTTAACATGCGATGTGCATCTTCCATTGTGACATCACCGACCGTCACCGCTCGTCGATACCAACGAACCGCCTTTTGTTTTTTCAGTGCGTAAACGACTTTCGCTTCGTGGCCACCACCGAACAGATTGGCCAGGAATTTCATAGGTACACGCGATTCTTCGATATCGTGAAAAAGACTGTCGCTGACGTTATCGACTGTTTTTTCGTTGCGAACCGACATCACCGGCGACATCGGCGGGACGTAATACAGCATGGGCATCGTTCGATATTCAATATGCGGCGGCAGGGCGATGCCCCAGTCTTTCACGAATTTATAAACCGGAGAATTTTGGGCGGTCTCAATGACTGAATCATGCACCCCGTTTTGTTGAGCGGCTTCTATGACTTGCGGGTCGTGCGGATCGAGCACCAGCGATCGATGACCTTCAATCAATTCTTCGGTTGGAAGGTTGCAAACCTCTTCGATGCGGTCGGCGTCGTAGAGCAACACACCCAGATAGCGAATTCGACCGACGCAGGAATGAAAGCAAGCCGGCGCCTGCCCGGTTTCGATTCGTGGAAAACAGAGGATACATTTTTCACTCTTGCCGGTGAACCAGTTGTAATAGGTTTTTTTATAAGGGCACGCGGACACGCAGGATCGCCACGCCCGACATTTTTTCTGGTCGATTAAAACGATGCCATCTTCGCCGCGTTTATACAACGCACCCGACGGGCAGGACGCGACACAAGCGGGATTCAGACAGTGGTTGCAGATTCGTGGAAAATAAAACATTACCAGTCGCTCGACCGCAAACAACTGTTCACGTTGTTCTTCGGTCAGGCCATCGAGGTTGGGATCGTTTTCCGCATAAATCGGCGAACCGCCAAGATCATCGTCCCAGTTCGGCCCGGACTCGATGTTGATAAACTCGCCGGTCACTTTCGAGATCGGCAGTGCGGTGGGTTGATCCGGTCCTTCGGGGGCGTTAAACAAATTCTGAAAGTCGTACGTCCATGGCTCATAATAATCGTCCATGCTGGGCATGTGCGGGTTGTGGAAAATGTTCAACACGATCCGTTTTTTGTCCGTAGATTTCAAGCTGATCGCGCCGTTTTTCTTCTCCCAGCCACCCTTGTATTTTTCCTGATCTTCCCACCGTGTCGGAAAGCCGGTTCCGGGTTTGGTCTCGACGTTGTTCCACCACATATAGTCCGTGCCCTTACGGTCGGTCCATATATTCTTACAAGCGATGCTGCAGGTATGACAGCCGATGCACTTATCCAGATGGAACACCATCGCAATTTGCGAGCGTACGTTCATGAGTTTACTCCTGCCTTACCATTTCAAGTCCGGACACTTGCGGACCAGGATGTGCGTATCCCGGTTCACGCCCGTGGGGCCCCAATAATTGAAATGGTAGGTAAATTGACCATACCCACCGACCATCAGCGTCGGTTTGAGTCGTGTACGAATGAGGCTGTTATGACCACCAGCTCGTCGATAACCGCGTTTCGGCGATTTCGGCACTGAATAGGTGCGCTCCGGTGAATGATATTGAATACAAATCCCGCGCGGAATTCGTGCGGTCACTGCCGCACGCGTAACCACCACGCCATGATCGTTATACACTTCCACCCAGTCGTTATCTTTAATGTCGAGACTGGCTGCGTCTTTATCGTTAATCCAGAACGGTTCCACACCACGCGACAACGTGCTCATTCGTTCGTTGTCACCATACGTCGAGTGGATGTGCCATTTGCCATGCGGCGTGAGGAAATTCAATACCAGCGTGTCTTCATCTTTTTCCGTAAATCGCATGTCGGCGTACTGCGTAGGCAGGGGTTTGGGCTTGTAAGTTGGTAAATGTTCGCCGAACTCAATGTAACCCGTATGGTCGAGATAAAAATGTTGTCGACCGGTCAGGGTTCGCCAGGGAACCATACATTCTATGTTGTAAGTAAATGCGGAATAGGGACGCCCATCAGCAATCAGACCGGACCACATCGGGCTGTTGATGAATCGTTGCGGGCCTTTCTGTAGTTCGTCGTAATCTGTCACCACACTTCGCGTATCTTCCGCCAGATGAACGAGCGGTAAGCCGACTTTTTCTTCCATGTTTTTATAGGATCGATAAGCCAACTTACCATTGGTGACCGTTGCAAATTTCAAAATCACGTTGCAGCAATCTTCGTCCTTCTCAATCGATAGATATTTCTTGTCACCCCATTCAACGACGGGTAACGATTTCATGTATTCGTCGTGTACGTCGGCGATTTCGTAATGGGTTCCGTGGGCACCGAGTCCATTCTCACGGGCCAGCGGCCCGAACGAAATGTACTGGTTATAAAGGTTTTTATAGTCGCGGGTAATGATCTTCATGCCCGGCATGGTTTTACCGGGGATCGCTTCGATTTCACCGTCGATCCAGTTTTTGATATCCGGTTGCGAAATCTCAGCTGGCGTGTCGTGCAGCAATGGACCCACCATCAAGTCTCGAACCGGTTCGGGGAAATGTTTTTCGGCTAACTCGGAAAACTTTTTCGAGATTTCTTTGAAGATTTGCCAGTCACTCTTGGACTCCCACGCTGGCGGTACCGCAGCGGTCAGTGGATGAATAAAACTGTGCATATCTGTCGAGTTCAGATCCCCTTTTTCATACCATGTCGCAGCGGGCAACACGATGTCTGAATACAAAGCCGAAGTATCCATTCGGAAATTCAGGTCTATGACCAGGTCCATCTTTCCTTGCGGTGCTTTTTCATGCCACTTGACCTCTTTGACCATATCGCCAGCCATATCCTCGGCGATGGAGTTGTGGTGCGTGCCCAGATAATGTTTGAGAAAGTATTCATGCCCTTTGGCACTGGACATCAACGCGTTGCCGCGCCAGATGTACCATATGCGAGGCCAGTTTTCTTCCGCGTCCGGATCCTCAACCGAAAACTTCAACTTACGTTCTTTGAGTTGATCGACCGTGTGCTGGATAATTTCCTGATCGGTTTTTGCGCCCGCTTCTTCGGCATCTTGAATCATGTTGATCGGGTTTTTGTTGAACTGCGGGAAAAACGGAAGCCAGCCGTTACGCACCGCCTGAACCTGTATGTCCATAGTGTGGCCCGACGTTCGTGGCCCGTCTTTGCTGCGTATGGGTACGGTGTGGTAATCGGTAAAAGATTTTTCGTATCGCCACTGATCACTGTGGACATAGTGCCAGCTCGGTGCGTTTTGCAATCTCGCAGCCGGGTACCAGTCCTTGCCCAGTGCGATTGCGCCCCACGGTTCTGCGGGGGCTAACTTTTCCTGGCCGACGTAGTGCCCGAGCCCGCCGCCGTTGACGCCCACACAACCACAAAACATGAGAGCGTGAATCCCCGCGCGATACATCAAATTGTTGTGATACCAGTGGTTGATGCCCGCACCAATAATAATGGTGCATTTACCATTGGTATGCTCCGCCGTCGATCCCCATTCGCGGGCGAAACGCAGGACCATGTCTCGGCCCATACCCGTATATTTTTCAGCCCACGCTGGCGTGTAAGGAGTATCATCGTCATAGCTGGTGGGATATTCACCCGGCAGGCCGCGAGGCACTCCGTATTGTGCCATGAGAAGGTCGTAAACTGTGGCGACCATGGCGGATCCGCCATCGGCTAGTTCTATTTGTTTGGTGGGTACGCCGCGAGAAAGGGTAACCCCTTCGCCGAAATCATCGAATTCAACCTCGACTACCTCGGTGTGGTGTTCCAAAAAGGTAAGTGCGGGATCAATTTCGCTGCCGTCCTGTGCGTCTTTCAGCTCCAGATTCCACTTGCCTTTTTCACTGCCCCAGCGATGACCGACCGCACCCATGGGCATTTTGCAGTGTTGTTCTTTGTCATCCCACATCAGGAATTTCCAGTCGGGATGTTCGGTCTCTTTATAGGCTGCCGTACGAGCGGCTCGCAACAATTTACCCGCTCGAAACACGCCGTCTTCCTTCTTGATTTCAACCAGCAGCGGTGCGTCCGTATATTTTTTGGTGTAGTTGATAAAATACGGAACTTTTTTCTCGTGATGAAATTCTTTTAAGATGACATGGTTGACCGCCATCCACCACGCGCCGTCCTGACCGGCGTTGATCGAGACCCATTCGTCCGCATACTTGGCAACCTGGTTGAAGTCGGGGGCAAAGACCCACATCTTCGACCCGTTGTGTCTCGCTTCAGCTGCGAAATGGCAGTCTGGTGTTCGCGTCATATTCAGGTTGGACCCCATGACCGCCAATAATTTGGCGTTGTACCAGTCGGCTGATTCCTGTACGTCAGTCTGTTCGCCCCATGTTTCCGGTGAAGCGGGAGGGAGGTCGCAATACCAGTCATAAAATGACAACGAAACGCCGCCCATCAACTGCAACATACGGGCGCCGCTGGCGTAGCTGATCATGGACATCGCCGGGATCGGTGAAAAACCGGTGATTCGGTCGGGGCCATGTTTTTTGATCGTATAAATGTTCGCCGCCGCCATCAGTTCCAGAACTTCGCTCCAGTGGCTGCGTCGAAATCCACCCTTTCCCCGTGCCCGCTGCCAGCGCTGACGCGCTACGGGGTCTTCAACCAGTGAGGCCCACGCATCCACGGGATCGTTATGATTCGCTCTCGCCTTTTTCCAGAGGTCCATTAATGCGCCACGCATATAAGGATATTTCACGCGAAGCGGGCTATAGAGATACCACGAGTAGGAAATTCCACGCTGACACCCTCGTGGCTCATAAGGCGGTATGGTTGGATCCAGCTTGGGATAATCGAGCTGTTGCATTTCCCATGTGACGATCCCGTCCTTCACATAGATCGCCCAGGAGCATCCACCTGTGCAGTTTACCCCATGGGTGCTGCGCACGACTTTGTCATGTTGCCAACGGTTTCGATAAAACTCTTCCCACCCGCGCGATTGGGGCGAAACTTCGTCTGTGATCCAATTTTTCGCAGCTGCGTTACTCATAGGTTATTCCTCAATTCACCACCGCTTACCAGTGGACGACGTACAGCTCGAAAACGATTTTTCCAGAGGACGTCAAATAATCCCATCACCAGCATCATGCCAATCAAGCCCATCAGGAAAAAAGTCAGCGGGGCGACGGAATCGTCATCCCCAACCTGAGTTGCAGAATCTTCAAAATAGGCGACCAGCGATAAAATCTCTTCCGGTTCAATGGCATTGTTTTTGAATACGGGTTGCATCGTGGTGGTGGCGGGGCTGACCAGCCAGGCGGATAAGGGTTTTCTACCGCCGATACGCTCGGAGACTTTGGTTAAATCAACGCCCAGCCTGCCGCCGCCCAGCAGTGACAAACCGCGAACAGTGTGGCAGGAAATACAGGGTGGTCCGCCATTTTTTAATTTTTGAATACCGGTAAAGAGGAGCTTGCCATTTTCAACGTCATGTACGGTGAAAGGGCGATCACTGAATTTGATACCTTCGAATTGCGATTTTTCCAGTGCGGATTCAGTCGCGATCATATCCAGGATCACAGCAGCTCGATCTCGAGTGAGGCCTGCAATAATGGGCATTACAACTCCTCGCGCTTCGTCTAAGAGTTGTTTGGCGTACGGGTCGCCACGGTCGATCATGGCCTGGGGATTCAGCATGTAGCGAATCAGCCAGTCACGATCCTTGCGTTGTTCAACGTTTTTCAGATCCGGACCCACCAACCGCCCACCACCAATGGTGTGGCAGCTGTAACAGTTCTGTTTGTAAAAGGCGGCGGTTTCCTGTCCATAGGATTGAACGGGCAGAACGCCCAACGCCCCAACGAGACAAGCGATTTGCAACAGTATTCGTCTTATACTTTTCATCGCCTCTTCCTTTTCTTAGTGCTACAGCGACGCTTATCCTGCTTGAAAGCGATGTCGTAAATTGACGTTTTCTCAAGAAACTTGGAATAGGTTTCGTTCACTTTTTTCCATTGATCATGCCCGGCACATGGATCGGCATCATTACACTCTTCATTTCCGAATGGACAAGCACGCCGCGTACCAAGCATGGGTTCAAAGGGTGCAAAGACTTCGTAGAGCATAATTTCCTTGGGTTTTCGCGCCATGGAGAATCCACCTCCTGGGCCAGTGGCTGAATGCAAAATTCCAGCTCTGACCAGATCGCCCAGGATCGTTGAGAGATATTTACGAGGGACAGCTGCTTTTGTGGCGATTTCATGCCCGGGCACATGTCCAGACTCTGTATTTTGTGCCAAAAAAATCATTGCCCTCAACGCATATTCTGTGGTTAGAGATATCATGGATTCATATATACTATAAAACTATAGACATATAGATAATTCGGCAGGTTGTCAAGTTGATATTGAGATAAAAGTCAAAAATGTTGAATATTTAGTCAAAAGAGCATAAATCACTGACCTATGATAGGGTTTAATGTTATGGAACATTGTGAAACCTGATACAATCACACCGTGTTGAGCTTGTATGTAGAGGATACAAGAAGTGGGTAAACGTCGATTATTGCTATGAGATTTGAGATTGAGGTTGTGAATTTTCAGTGAATTGATCAGGATGTGCTTCGGTTTACTGATGGTTTCGGTACTTTGATTATCAACTATTTTATACGTCAGACATCATAGTGAAAGTAGGTGAGAAACATTTCTGAGGTCAATTACCCCAGATCATCATGTTCAGGAGGGACTGCAAAAAATTTTGATGCGTATTTGGAAATGTGATGGCGATGCGGATATTTCACTAACTTCCTCCATGGATTATTTACTTTCTGCTACACAACCACTTTGGGGATGAAAGAACATGAACATTTTTCGCTTGACAGGGTCGCCACTCCAATGTAGCCTCTGCTACACATACGCCCCTAGGGTATAAATAACAGCCGGGGCGACATTGGAAGTAGAAAAAAGGAAAGAGAAACTTATGAACAAACAGATGATGAGGAAAACAGGTGTGTGGTGGATGTTGCTTCCCGGTATTTTGGGGAATGTATCCTGGGCGCAGGACAACTCCGCGTTGATTACCGATCGACCCGATTTCACTGAAAGTCCGTTCACTGTGCAACCCGATCGAATGCAATTGGAGATGGGATACACTTACCGCGAGAGTGACAACGGTAACGAAGTCCGTACACAAAATTTTCCCGAAGTATTATTACGTATTGGATGGGTTGAAAATTGGGAATTGCGCCTGGGTTGGGGCGGCTATTCTTTTGAGGAAAACGGTGAGGATATAGCCAACGATATGCGTGTGGGTGCGAAATGGGCGATTTCTGATCAGGATGGATGGCATCCACAGTTAGCCTTACTAGGTGAGATTACAATTCCAACCGGACACGGTGACAACGATGTCGACCCGACGATTACACTGGCATGGTCTTATGATCTTAACGACAAGAATTCGGTAGGAGGAAATCTGGGAATTGGTTCCGTCACCCAGGACGGCGACCGTTTTGCACAAGGCAGTGCCTCGATTGCATGGAATCATACGCTAGATGATCAGTGGGGATTTTACACGGAATATTATACAACGTTTCCCGATGCTGATGACGAAGACGCTGTACATATTATAGATGGCGGGTTGGTCTATCTGATTAATGATGATTTACAATTGGATTTTTCGTTGGGATTTGGGCTGAATGAACAGGCCGACGACCTCATCGTGGGGTTCGGGTTCTCGCATCGATTTTAATTGTTCTCTCTGTAATGAATTTCTAGTTCATTAGTTTGAAAGGGCGATCACCCAGGCAAGGGCAAGAACCATAATGGTGGTTACGCCCAACCAGAATTGACGACGGGTATTCAACACGACGCCCTCACCAAACTTTGCATAGAGAATTCCAAGCAGCACCCCGGAAAAAAAACCGGTCACATGTGCGACTACATCGGTACGACCGCCGCCCGTACCCAGAAACGATAACAACAAAGCACCACCCACAAAGGGTGTCCATCGTTTCAGTTTGGAAATGTGCACATGTTTGCGCTGCGTCCATGAATAGGCGGCTACGATACCCAACGCTGCAAAGACGGCGGTGGACGCTCCGATGGAAGTGTGTGTGGCATGACGAATCCATGCATTTACGAAATTGCCCATGGCGCCCGCCAGTAAAATACTCAGCCAGGCCAATCCGACTCCGAGCATTTGTCCAGCGAAGTAGCCGAACAGACTTCCGATGACGAGGTTGGCTAACATGTGTGCAAGGTCGGAGTGTAATGTCAGCGCGGTGATGGTTCTCCACCACTCGCCGGTTTGGATCTGGTTGGCGTGGGTTCTGCCCGCTTCAACCCAATCGAAATCGAACAGGTTCTGGCGGTCACAGATAGCCACCATCAGCATCACCGTGATATAACAATAAACCCCGTAGAAACTGTGGGAGTGCAGAGCGAGTGTTATGGGGCGAGATATAAATTCACGATTTTCACGAGCGTAAGAGGCAAATTCACTGAGCGATTGTGTCGCGTCTTGCGAAGCTACGAAAATAGTAAATTCACCGCCTCGGGCTTCGGTTCTATGTCGTATCCCTACGGATTTGAGTACAAGGGTATGTTCAAGACAATCCTTACGGTTGCCTGAACGATAGACCATTTCAAACGGGTTCATTTGGTTCGCCATTCGTTCTGATGATAACAGAATATTTGTTGAATACGAAGCTTTCCACCGAAATCGCCGACTGTCAGACTGGATTCGTCGATCCTACTTTCTTCGACGTAATTGTATCTCCAGTCAAAAAGCCCGGGCAATATCACGTTTTGTATTTTTACACTATAGTATGGAACATAGATTGTATGAATTTACTTCTGACCCTGCAGAGTTGAATATTATGAATATCGTTGATCTACGAAGTGATACCGTAACGAAACCGTCTGTGGCCATGCGCGAGGCGATGGCTCACGCGGAAGTGGGCGATGATGTGTTCGCCGACGACCCCACCATCAATCGACTGCAGGACAAAGTGGCGGAGTTGCTGGGAAAAGAGGCGGCTATTTACGTCCCATCCGGATCGATGGCCAATCAAACCGCAATCCGAGCACACACCCAGCCCGGTGATGAAATCATCTGTCACGCCGAGAGCCACATTTATCATTACGAAGGTGGTGCTCCGGCGGGCTTGTCAGGTTGTTCGTTGCGATTGTTACAGGGCGACCGCGGTTTGTTTACCGCAGAGGATGTTCGTGCCGCGATCCGTCCAACCGATTCGCATTTTCCACAATCGGCGTTGATCGTGATCGAGAACACGCAAAATCGCGGTGGGGGCTCCATTTGGCAGATCGATGAAATCGCTAAAATTCGAGAAGTCGCTAACGAGTTTAAACTCAAAATGCACCTCGACGGAGCGCGGTTGTTGAACGCATGCGTCGCCACCGGAATCAAACCAACGGAGTACACTCAGTATTTCGACACCGTTTCGATCTGTTTTTCCAAGGGTTTGGGTGCGCCGGTCGGATCAACGGTGGCCTCAACGAAGGATATGATTAGCCGCGTGCATCGGTTTAGAAAAATGTTCGGCGGGGGGATGAGGCAGGGCGGTATCATCGCAGCGGGTGCGTTGTATGCATTGGAAAACAATATCGATCGCCTGGCTGATGACCACGCCAACGCCAAACGACTCGCTCAAGCGATCGCGGAAATGCACGGTGTTTCGATCGACGTGAAATCGGTAGAGACTAACATTGTGTACTTTGACGTGGATGCGTCGAAGGGTACCGCCAAATCACTTAGTGACACTCTGCATCAACAGGGAGTCTGGATGTTGCCCGTCGGCCCACAACGTGTCCGAGCTGTGACACATCTCGATGTCTCCGTAGACGGCATTGAGTGTGCGATCGACACGTTGAAAAAGGTACTCGCCAAAGTATCCTGAGCCGCGGGCGGAACTCAATCCCGATAATTCAATATTCTGAATTTATTATTCGTGTCTCAGGGCGTCGATGGGGTGGAGGATGGCTGCTTTGAACGCGGGGATCATGCCGAACACGATGCCCACAAATGCCGAAAATCCAAGGGCCAGGAATACCGCCCAGATCGGCACCGCAATTTCGACCATGGTGGGGTGCAACGAAGCCAACGAACAGATCGCGTAACCAAAGAATAAGCCGAGTACGCCACCGAATGTCGATAGTGCGACGGCTTCGGTCATGAACTGGGTCATGATATCGCGCCGCCTGCCACCGATGGCTTTTCGTAACCCGATTTCCCTCGTACGTTCACTCACAGAAACCAACATCACATTCATAATGCCGATCCCACCGACGATCAACGATATCCCCACAATCGCAGCCAGGGCACTTGTGGCGATCATCTTTACCTTGTCGAAGTTACGTAACAACTCATCCTGTCTAAGCACACGAAAATCATTCGGCTGTCCGGCTTTGATGCCGTGTCGGTCGCGCAGAATGCGAGTGATCTGCAACGAAGCTTCTTCAGCCGATTCTTCATTCACGACTTCCACCGCGAAGGGCATGAACCGCCGCATGAAGGGTGACATTTTGATCGCGGTCGTATAGGGAATGAGAATGATTTCATCTGCGTTCTCACCCATCATGTTCCCTTTACGTTCTAACAAACCGAGTACCCGAAAGCGGTGCTGGTTGATGTGAACGTAATCACCGACGATGTTTTCGTCGCATTCGAGTTTTTTCAGCACATCCCGTCCGAGCACGCAGACGTGATTGCCATGGTCGACGTCGAGCGGTCCAAAGAATCGGCCCTTATCGACGAAAAAATTGCGTATGGGTTGAAATTGTTCTGTCGTGCCTTGCAATTCGATGTCGGCTGCGTTTTGCCGGCCATATTCAATCGTGGCATTGGAAAACAGCACGGGTGTAATGCGTCGAATTGTATTGCATTGTCCGCCGATCGCTCGAACATCCCCGATGTCCATGAGCGTTCGTCCCAACATTCTTCCGCGCATCCCAGGTGGAATTTCCGGTACGACAAAAATCATGTTGGTTCCAAAGCCTCGAATCATATCGGTGACGTAGTTGCCAAAGCCCTGAACAAAAGAGACCACGGTAATGGTCGAAGTGACCGCGATAATAATTCCCAATGTGGTGAGCGTGGATCGAGCTTTGTTGGCCCAGATCTGGATCATCGCGGTGATGATGTTTTGACAGTTACGGTCGAACGATCCCCGCAGCCAATTGGGAAATCGTTTTACCTTTCCCAATATCCGCGCAGCTATGTTTTGACGGCGAGTGGTTTCGTCGTAGGGCAATACCATGTTCGTGTTCACCGCTTGTGTCATTTCAGTTTACTCGTGTCTCAGCGCATCAATGGGATGCAGCAGTGCGGCTTTGAACGCCGGGATCATGCCGAAGATCAGGCCGGTACCCGCAGAAAAACTCAAAGCCAGAATCACCGACCAGATGGGTACGGATACATCCACCATGCTGGGGTGCAGGGATGCGAGGTAGGTGATGGCATAGCCACACATCACGCCGACCACACCACCGATCGTGCATAGCACGACCGCCTCGGTCAGAAACTGCAAAAGAATATCGCGACGACGTCCGCCGATTGCTTTTCGCAGACCGATTTCACCGGTTCGTTCCGTCACCGATACCAGCATCATGTTCATGATGCCGATGCCACCCACCAATAACGAAATACTGACAATGCAGGCGAGAATGCCCGAAGAAACGTTACGAACCCCTTCAAAGGCTTTCATCGTCTGATCCTGCCGGTCGATTCTGAAATCGTTGGGTTGGCCATGTTGCAGGCCGTGACTACGTCGAAGCGTACGTGTCATTTGTGCGACCGACAGTAACACGTCATCTTCATTTCTCGCTTCGGCTAAGAAGAATATGCTTTCACGACGTTGAGGGTACAGATTCAGCGCCGCGGTGTACGGAATTAACACCGTCTTGTCCTGATCGTCACCCATGATGCTGCCCTTGGATTCCAATATGCCGATCACCAGAAATCTGCGATCATCGAGGTGGACGTATTCGCCGAGGATGGATTCGTCGCTTTCGAGTTGT
>CBDTZI010000008.1:0-20158 GCA_965364865.1 uncultured bacterium
GGCGGATGGTGTGGACGACGAGTGATTATCTGATCGTTCGATATGAGCGATGGAAGGCCGGTGAGCGACGGCCGAAGGTTGTCACGCCCGAGCCGCAGGAACCGCCACCCCCAACCGGTTGGAAAGAGCGTTTGCGTAATCTGTTTCGCCGTTGAAAGTTAGCAGGATTATTTGAACACTGATCTGATCCCTGATTTCGGTCCAGTTCAAAGCTAGTGTGCTCTTGTCTGGATTAAGTATTACTTGCAATTGTAAATCCGGTAACTACCGTTTTCGGTTTGTCAATATCGCGAATTTCACTATCAACATAGGCAATATCATCTACTCACATGCTAGTATTTTCCTCTTTGAATTGACGGAATATCGTTTTGTGGGAAAATAATCCGTAATGGGTAGACCGGTCGCTCCGGTCGAACACTTCCCCTGGGACCGTGGTTCGTCCTTACGCGGTTCCAGAGGAAGCGACCCAAAAATCAGGGACTATCAAAATGACGCAACAGTCAAATCTGCCCGACCTAGACAATCCGAGACTGTGTACTCCTGATGATAGAATCACTGCACAGAAACTTACTAATCCGCTTGTCGAGTTATTGCTCAGGCTAGAGCGTATCAAACGCGATAAAGAGCATACAATCGTCGCTAAGGCAGCACGTCAACTGTTAGATGATTCCATCTATGTTGATGAATTGCTCCATTCTCGAACCCCCGAGACTTATTCCGCGAATGGCGAACCATTTGCCCTATCAAACTTTGAGCGTAAGCAATTCCTTAAAGTAGCAGACGGAGAACTTGATTTTCCGCAGGCGGTACGTGCTGCGGAAGAGCAATACAGAATCGGCTTCCTTGATAAAAATAGTGCCGACCGAGTCCAACACTTGCTTACAATGGCGTATAGTGATGCCGAGGAAGCGTTACGCAATGCGGAGCGCGATGAATACATAAATGCCGGTGGCTCTGATTTCGATTTTGATAATAAGAAAAAATTACACGATTTTGTCCTAGAGCGTGTCGTTGGCAAACTTTCCAACTCATTGGAAAAAGCGGACTTAGCATTAGACATATACATTGATCGTTTGATCGAGGGTCGTACCGCCAATTACGACAACGTACGCTCAGCGCTCGATCGGCTTGTGCGGGAAGGTTTCTACATTGAAATTCTACACGTAATCCACGAGCGTTATCCAATCGAGGCCTCTAAAATTGAGTTGTCAGACCAACCGACGACAACGTATGATTACAGATCACCTCCAACTTCACACGAAACGAATTTATCAAATTTTAGACATAATCATATTACGAAAAAAATCTACCTCTTTGACGAATTAGAAAAACTTCGATGTCAACACCTTGTAGATGAGGAAGCTTGGCAAAAAGCGATTGATGCACGCGCAAAAGCCGTAGCCGAACGGAAATTGAGTGAGGATAGCGAGCAGCGCCTTGCCGACGCCGATGCCGGAAAAATCACATTCGAAGGAAACCTTCACCCGGATGGAATGTATTGTTTTCTAGGACTTCGTGATATCGATCAGCATGCGTACAACTTCTCTACGCATCGAGGCGATCCGGAAAGTCCTTCCTGCCGGGGGATCGCAGAAGAAGAACTGAAGAAAGAATCGGCGCCGCAATGGCTATGCTACTGTCGATCATTGTGGAATATCGTAGTGAAGACAATCTGGCAGGATCACGGTAAATGTTGCGCCGAATACAGGAACGTGTTTAGTGACTTTGATTCGTTCGAGATAGCACTATTCGAAGCAACCTGTATTGCTAAAAATGACCTGTTGATAGCGAACCCTATAATACGACAGCTCATTAGGCAATTGGAAGAGAGTGGGTATGCTGACAATCTACTCAGCAAGTTATTGGCCGAATATCCTGATAAAGCCAAGGTGGCCAAGATAACGAATCCCGGCAAAATTGAGCCTCGTACTGTGGAAAGCAGCGCTGCGCAAAAGCTTCTCAACGTGATGCGAGCTCAACAGAAAGATAGACACCCTGGCCAAATAAGCCCGAATGATTTCGGTCCTCTTGATGTGGAAGGTGTCGCCACTCAAGTGGGTCAATCAGCGCCCACCGAACAACCTGAAAAAGAAACGAATATCAATGCTCCGGCTACGATCGTTGAACCACATATCGAAAACAATGCACCACCATTATGCGCCGAGATTGATGGTGGTCATCATCAACAAACCGCCAACGCTACAAAAGAGAGGGAGTATGAGTTTCGTAAGCATGGCAGTATATGGACGATAAAGTATGCCAGCGAGAGTGGCAATGTCCCAGATTTAGATGGTTTTAAGTACATGCACTACCTTGTCAAAAGGCGTGTCGATGGAGAGTTGAAGCCAATCACCGTCACAAATTTGATGGCGACAATCAACTCTAACGTGTTGAATTCTGAAAAAATGCTAACCGCTGATGAAACAATTGATGGTAACACCGGAGATTTTTCCGGACAACATCAAATTAGCGAAAAAGAGTCCCTGAGAAAGTGTCGTGAAGAAATCGCACGGATAAAGAAACAACCCGGTTGGCTAGATGATCCTCAACTATTGGCGGAAGTAAAAGATATTGAGGCAGAGGTAAGAAATTCTACGTTTATGAAAAAATCAAAATCCTTCCAAAATAACCACGACAGTAATCGCGTAAAGGTTAAGCAAGCGATAGACCGCGCTATCAAAATGCTAAGGGATAATAAAATGTCAGGACTTGCTAATCATCTCGACCAAAATATCACAACAGGATCAAATCTCCAATATAACCCAACAACACTACTAGAGTGGCAACTCTAACAATGAAAAAATGCAATATATTTATTTGTAACGCCAAATGTTACAGCTGTAACGTCAAATGTTACACCATATCTATCAACGAGATCGTCGCTTTGACGATCATCATAGATATGGAGATTGGACGTGGACTACTTATCTGTTGGCGACGTAGCACGTAGATTAGCCGTTAGGCCCAACCTTATTACGCAACTCTTTTACGAACAAAAGCTTCGTGATGATCTCTGTCCTATTGTGGGTGGCCGCAGGCTTATTCCACCTACATACGTTCAGTTTATTGTTATGGAATTGAAGCGTAAAGGAGTAGAAGTGCAGGAGGTGGAACGAGGTGGTTAGAATAGCAAACGATTTTCTAAGTAAGTGTATTGAATCTGAGCGATGTTTGTTATGTCTCGGTTGGATGCAACCGACCAACCTCAATAACATTGGAAGCCAATTACAACTCAACGGTCAACATTTTTGTCAGCCAGAACATTCATTCCTCTATACTTATCTGTGTATGGCTGCGCAAGATGGAAAACATCCCAACGTCGATGAATGTGTGAGCCTGGCGAATAAAATTCGTGTCGATATTGATGAATATTACCTTTTCAATCTGATTTTGTGGACCGACATTTTCGACGGAATGCTGAGAACGTATGCGGAAACGGTGAGGGATTTTTCCCGCAAACGAGAACGTGCAGAACGGCATTTCCAAGAGTATAGACACATTGTAAGCGACGGTGTGACTTCACCAAAAAGATTTAAGCACAATCGTAAGCGTAAAAAGCAGGTGACTTATGTCTGAACAACTGCCATTCGATATTATAGCGCGTAACACCGGGAAAGAATCTGTCATCTTCATTGCGGAAGTCGATGGCCATGAGATTACGAGCGAAAAATACAGTATCGGCAACGGCAGAGAGCGAAAGCGTGTTGCGGTGAAGTGGTCGCAAGATGATAGATTGCGTAATGGTTCTCTCGTATCAAGTCGGTCGGTCGAATCCGAGCTAGAACGCAAAGAATTTCACGTGAAAGAATTGCTCGATAACCCAATAGACGGCGAAGATAACGATTTGCATTGTATTGAAACCGCATCCTATATTGATGATACCGTAATCGCAGAACTTGCATGGAACCGCGATGGTGGGCAGCCTGATTTTATTATTTACAATAGAGAATCAAGTGAATGGTCGCGTCTTAGTACGATAACCATAGGCAAGACATTATATATTCCTCCCAAAATATGCCGTGGAATAGTAACTCCGGGCGGGCACATTCCAGGTATGGTATTTGTGCCGAGTGGTTACGACGCGTCCGAACTGAATGAACAATCACTTCGCAAGGAAATCAAAAAATTCATTAACCGATATGTTCAACTGCCGGAAGGTGCCGACGATATTTGTGTTGAGTACGTATTTCTTTCGTGGGTGCATGATCGTTTTGATGAAATTCCTTATCTTGCGTTTCGCACAGCAGACTTCGGAAGCGGGAAAAGTCGAGCTTTAGAAACAATCGGCACGCTCTGCTATCGACCGATGCTTTGTGGCGGTGGCAGTTCTGCGGCTGCAACTCTTAGATTGCTAGATGTTTTTGGTGGTACGCTGTTGTGCGACGAGTTCGACCAGAAACAACAGACCGAACTGGCTGGCGAACTTACGAGGATCACAAATCAGGGTTTCCAAAAGAATCGACCTCTCGTCAAATGCGATGGTGAGGCAAATGCCCCCAGAGCATTCAGGTGTTTCGGACCGAAATTATTCGCGCTTCGACAGCGGTTTGGGGATGATGCTTCTGAATCCCGAATGTTATCGATACAGATGCGCCGACGAACGCGGGCCAGCATTCCCGTGAATTTACCCAGACAGCAATTTGACCGTGAAGCACTATCGATTCGCAATAAGCTACTGGCATGGCGTTTCCATAATTTAGATCGAATCAAACTCATTCCAATTTCGGATTCACGTTTAGAGGATCGCTATAAACAGGTTGGAACCCCGTTACTTAGTATTGCTCACACGGATGATGTACGGAAGATGATTGTAGATGCACTGCTTAAACAACAGGGAACGATTGCAGCCGACAAAGGCGACACGCCGACTGGGGAGGTCTACTCCGTGATAGCCAACAACTACCCGCTAGGTGCTGAGTTTCGGCCCGGTGACATTGCATCCGAAATTAACAAGGATAGAGCTGAGTGTGAGGGCGTAGAAGTTGACAAACTACGCTCGAAAATCACAAGCCAAAAAGTAGGACGTATCATCATTCACGAACTCGAATTACCCCGGTCCAGCAAAGACAGTAAGGGTGCTCGATATGTGGCTGATTCTGACAGGATGAAAGAACTAGCGATTCGTTTCGGGGGCACCCTCCCAGAAACGTCACTAACGTCACAACGTCACTTTCCAAAACAAACGTCACTAACGTCATCAGAAAATACGCTATTTCAGGCTGAAAACGACGATAGTGACATTAATGATATTTATGACATTTCTACAGGGGTGGATGACGTTTCTACACTGAGTGACATAACAAACGTCACAATCCCTGATGGTTGGAGCCTATCTGGGTGGATTGACCGTTTGGAGAAAATGGCAGACGCATGCGGAATTGATAATCCCGAACAGGCGACCGAGTACCAGAAACAGGCTGCGGAACATCGTCGGGTTGGAGGTGTGAAATGATTCAACCGTCACTCCAGACGCTACCTGTAATTATGACCACAGCCGAAGTGAGTGAGATTCTCCGATGCCCAGAATCGACCGTTGAACGATACGTTCACGTTCATGAGTTGCAGGCGATACAGATCGGGAAAAAACGACGATTTCGGGCTGATGATGTACTGGATTTTATAGCTGCACGACCTTCTACGGTGAAAAAATGACTTGTACTCACAGTGAAGTTATGGCATACTACAGGCGTTCATTAGTAAGCGCTGTTTCTCAATCAAATATCAAAATAAGGCTATGCAGGCGGCCAGTGTCCGTGAGGTCTGGCAACCACCTCTCTTCGGAGCGCGTGCTGATGAACACGTTCTGCGTAGCCTCTATGCGCTGGAGCAAATCATGAAAACGAAAGTAGGGTTGCGGCGAGAGCCACAACGAAAACTCCCGTGGTTGGTGTATTGGTGGGATTTACCAGACGAAATAGGTAAACAACGTAAGAAAACCAAGAGCTTTAAGCACAATCGTGCGGCACGGGTATTTCAAGCTGAAAAACAAACCGAGATCGACCACGATGGACCCGGTGATCAGTATGTTGATATTACGCTTGATCACTTATTGGATGAATTTGTTAAGGCAAGAGTACACCATTTAAGCTACTCATCACAACAGAGCTATGCCAACACGATCATTCGATTACGGGATCACTTCCGCGGTCATCGGCTGGTAAATCAGATAGAGAACAGGCACGCTGAAACCTTTATATCAAACCTCAAACGTAGGGATGATCATAAAGGTGATCTATCGAGCTGGTCAAAGGTAAAGCTATTGACCCAATGTCGAGCTATTTTCGGGGCAGCGTGTGAATGGAGATATATCAGCAACAACCCATTCATGGCACCCAAAAGCACAAGTTCACCATTGCGAGTCAACGCAAAATCAAAACCGTGGCACCACATAACACCGGATGAATTTATATCCTTCTTGGCTAAAGTACCTACGACAAGGCTGAGGGCTATATATTGGATGATGTACGGGTGTGGGCTGCGACCGGGCGAATCTTACAACCTCACTATAGATCGAATTGATCTGAGCCAACGCACAGTACACATTGCGGACAGGCCAGCGTCTAAGGATATTCCTCCGTTCACGGTTAAATGCTCTGGGCAGTCGCAGGGCAGTAAAGAGCGGATCATTCCTATCCCACAAGCTGCAATGATGGACCTATCGATAGCATGCCAAGAGGCATTCAAATCGGGAGGGTTTGTTGCATTGACTCCAGAACGGTTCGTGACCATCAGCAAATACTGGAAACTATGCCGAGCAGGTATGCCATGGGGTAATCAAACCGAGCATCGACCTTGGCTGAATCGGGATATGGTGAATAACCTACTACGAAACACTAAGGGTTATATCGACAAGGCTGGCGTGAAGATGATCGCCCCACTCACCCTGCAGACTTTCAGGAAATCATACGGGCAGAACCATGCGGATGCGGGCACCCCACCCCGCGTATTGGCCAAGCTGTTAGGCCATAGCACGACGCGGGTTACAATGGAATTCTACAATCAGGTTACGGATGCCAATGAACGGATGGCAGCTATGACGATGGATAGGCTGCTAGATCAAGGTGACAAAAGGATAGCGAACGTCTCATGAATTGCTTGCGAGTTCCACTACAGTTCCACTGGCGCCTGTTTTCAGGGTGTTATTACACCACCCGCAAGTGCATCGAACCCCTACAAAACCAGTACTGGGCGATGAGGGACTTGAACCCCCGACATCCTCCTTGTAAGGGAGGCGCTCTAGCCAACTGAGCTAATCGCCCGGAAGCGGAGAGTATAGCAAACCTCTACGCATCAGCCAACCCACTTATTTGTCCTGCTTATTTTTCATTGCCGGATGGTTTTTCCAACTCAACCCCCAGCCCATCAGCCAGTCGATTGACGAAAGCGTAATATGACGCCACCTGACAGATATCGAGAATAGCTGAATCGCCAAAACCCGCGCGGGACAACGCAACAACATCCTCTTTCGACATTTCGCTCGGCGTGCGCGTCAGTTTATCCACATAGATCAACATCGCACGGTCCCTATCATCGATGGGCGCCGATGAATAATCATCGATCAGCGCATCCACCAGTGCGACATCCCCGGTCATTTCTCGAAGCCCCGCTCCGTGATGATGCACTCAGTAATGACATTGGTTGATGGTTGAAACCACGACGGCGATCATCTCCCGCTGTGCGCGCGAAAGATCGGATCGGCCTCTCATCAACGTGCGATAGAGTTGAAAATGGGCTTCGAGACTGGGCGGATTGGGGCCATGGATGCGCAGAATGTTGTCCACCGATCCATCCTTATTGCGATAGCGATCATACATTTCTCGCAATCTCGGTGAAGCGTCTTCGTCTTCGATGAAGGGTATATGAGCCATGTGATTATTCTACCGCAAGAAAAAAAGGATTCCAACCCACGACAAAACAACAACTTACGGCAATTCCCAGGCTGTGAAATCACTAGGCATGTCATGACACTTGCAAATATCTCGGAGAAAACCCACTCGTTGATCCGCAGGTCTGTCACGCAGGCGTGTTTACATTCGACGCAAATTTTGATTATACTCATCTTCACGAACGGCGGCAGGAGGCCTGGCAATGACCGGATGGGGAATCCCGGCACATCCAAAGTGCAAACGGGTGGATGACCCAACGTCGGAAAAGGAATACCGATGAAAAGGCGAATCGCGATACTCAATCAAAAAGGTGGCGTTGGAAAAACCACAACCGCCGCCAACCTCGGAGCGGCATTGGCAAAATCCGGCTCGCGTGTATTGCTGATCGATCTTGATCCGCAAGGCCATCTGTCACTCCATTTCGGTGTCGAGCTTCAAGACGGCGAGCTGGGCGTTTACGACGTACTCACCCAGGCCACGCCGTTATTAGACACCGCCCATCAGGTGCAGGAGAGATTAACCTTGATCCCCGCCGACATTGACTTAGCCGGCGCCGAATCCGAACTGGTCAGTGTAACCGGTCGGGAGGTGTTGTTGCGTGAAGCGGTCGACGCGGTGGCTGATGATTTCGATTATATGCTGATCGACTGCCCTCCCTCGCTGGGTATCTTGGCCATCAACGCGCTGGTCGCGTGCAACGAAGTCATCATCCCGCTGCAGGCCCAGTTTTTTGCGTTGCAGGGATTAAGCAAGTTGCTTGAAACCATGTCGTTGGTTCGTAAGCGTATTAATCCCCAGCTGATCGTTTCGGGCGTGGTGTTGTGCATGCACGAAGCCACCACTCGCCTGGCCGCTGAAATCGTAGATGATTTAAGCCAATTTCTTGAACAGTCGCGCGGAACGGGGGTCGCCTGGGAAAGCGCTAAACTTTTTTCAACGTGTATCCGTCGCAACATCAAGCTGGCGGAGGCCGCCAGTTTTGCAAAAACCGTTTTCGACTATGCCCCGCGTAGTAACGGCGCAGTGGATTACACCAATTTAACCATCGAAATTTTTAACCTGCCTACAAACGCCATGGTTAACGATACGAACTCGAAACAACCAGTAACGGCATCCAAACCAGAACCATCAACGTCGGCACAAGAGTCGTCCGATGTGCAAATCGAAACCGAGATTAAATCTAAAACGAAAACAAAGACTGTAACGAAATCGGTATCAAAACCTAAATCAAAATCTAAACCTAAACAACCAGAGCAACAACCCATACCCGCTGCTGCAACCGTTTCGATATCTGATCCTGTTCCATTATCGACACCGACTCCTGTACCCCCTTCGGTTGCCTCTGCATGATCGAACCCTCGCAACTTGTTGTCACGCAAAAGCGACCACGGATTTTCTGGTTGTGGATGGGCTATTGGTTTTTCTTGTTCGTGATCATGCACGTTCCCATCCAGAAGACGCTGAACAGCCCGGTGAATCACACGGATAAAGTGGTCCATTTCTGCCTCTATTTTGTGCTGGCCCGGCTCAGCAGCCAGTATTTTCTTTCCATTGGAAAACGTCTGACCTTGCCTCGAATCACCCTGTGGGTGCTGATTTTTTCAGCCTACGCAGGCTTGGATGAGTGGCTTCAACCGCTGTTCGGTCGAACCATGACCCTGGGTGATTGGCTGGCAGATGTGGGTGGAATCCTCGCTTCCACCGCCTGGATCAGGCTCAAATTGCGTGCCACAACAATATCGGAACCTTACAGCTGACCCAAACCCTCAATATTCGTGTAACACGACGATAACTTACCCTATCGGACGCCTGTTCCTGCATAGGATTGGATTGAAATCTATGATATTATATAGGGAACTATGGAACGAGTTGAAATCGCAAGTTACAATCGTTGATTGCTGAATCTATTGACAGCAATATCGAGGGGGCGATTTCGATGCAACCTATCGGAACACGATCATGCCAACCAAAAGAACCGTAGTCGTCGTTGAGGACGAAGAAGCTATACGACGTGGGATTGTCGACGCACTTGCGATGGCGGGCTTCAAAACCATCGAGGCGGGAGACGGTGTAGCCGGTCTGGAAGAGGCCAAACGCGCAGGAGTGGACCTGGTCCTGCTGGACCTGCAACTTCCGAAGAAAGACGGATTTGATGTGCTGAGTGAACTTCGTGTGTCACATGCAGCCTTGCCGGTGATCATCTTAACCGCTCGCGGATCGGAAGATGATCGTGTGCGCGGATTGCGCAGCGGCGCGGATGATTATGTGGTGAAGCCGTTTTCGGCGCGCGAACTGTTAGCTCGTGTGGACGCGGTTCTTCGTCGAACCCCGGAAAGACCCGAGCCCGTGGTCAAAATCAGCGCCGGTACCACCAGCGTGGATTGCGCACGTCGAGAGGTCTGTTATTCCAACGAACAACGCGTGCCCCTATCTGAAATGGAAGCGGAGATTTTGCTTCGACTCGCATCCCATGCGGGTCGTGCGGTGTCGCGTGAAGAATTGTTGTCCTGTGTATGGGGATTGCGCGATGGCATGGTGGAAACGCGCGCCATCGATATGCACATCACACGACTTCGTCAAAAACTTTCCGGCGGACCTGATGAATCGTCTATGGAATGGATTGTGACCGTGCGAGGGAAGGGTTATATGCTGGGGCCTGAAGTTCAGGTCGACACGCAAACCGCGTCCGTGGGAGATTCTGAGTGAGAGGATCGCAAAAAAGCACACTGGGCGCGTTGATCATTTTCATGTTGATTGCGGTGGTCGCGATCGGCGGAATGACCTGGGCCACCCAGTCGAGTTTTGCGCTCGCCAAGAAAACCATCAACGATGATTACGATGGGGTAGTGGAAAAAGCCATGTGGCGCATGGACGGACACATGACCAATATCTTGTATTTGGAAGGACAACGTGACTACGCGGACTATAAAACAACCAAAACCGTGACACCGCTCGCGGTCTGGTCGGGTGGCGAGATTGAGTTCAACACGGACAAGGTTGAAATCCCCACCGATATTGCGGTTCATAAACCACCTCGCGATTGGATCGATCTGTATTTTCAAGTTGACGCGACACAACGAATCACCTCGCCCCAGATTGATGATGATTCGACCATCTGGATGATGGCGGGTAAACGAGAATTGTCAGACTGGCCTCGAGCGATCGAAACGTGGGACTGGCTACGATCGCGATTAACTGAAATTGATGTACGTGCATGCGTCGCGGCGGTGTATCAGAGCCAACCTGAACAATACAAGAACATTCTTAATCCCGAAGAATCGGAAGCGGAACTGGCTCGCCATATCAGGCTCGACAAAAATGATATTGGTCAAAGAGGCAGTGACGAATACAAATTACGAAAAAAAACGCTGAGCGATTCACAGATCAAACATCTTCCACCCGCTGCCTGTGAAGAAATAGATATCACTGACAACAGAGAGGAGCTTACGTCTGTACCCGTTGTTCGTGGATTTAATCCCGGAAACCAACAAGTGGGATCGGGGGGGATCGACATTACCGGCGATCCCATCGTCGCCTTCTGGTTAGGTAAAAATCAATATGGCCAAGAAAAACTCGCGTTCGTTCGAGAATGTCACGCGGATGCGGAGGTATTTTATCAAGGCTTCATTGGTGATTGGAACTTACTCAAACCGGAACTTTTAAATTTCTTCGCCGATCTGAATTTGGACGCTGAACTGGTACCTTTGATCAAAAGCCAGAACGCGGATCCTGTACCGGGTAAATTCCTCATGAGCACACTCCCGGTTCGACTTCAGGTGGCCGGGATTGCCGGAGGTGCAACACTGGCTGCCTGGAAGAAAACCAAATGGACGTTGATCACCATGTGGGTCGCCACCGCCGCCGTTTTACTGATTGCGGGCTGGGGCTTGCGCAATCTGGTATTGCTCACCGAACGTCGTATGCAATTTGCATATGCGGTCACGCACGAGCTACGAACACCGCTTACGACGTTCCGTCTTTATTCCGACATGCTGGCTGCGAATCTGGTTCCCGACGAATCCAAGCAGGAATACCTGGACACGTTAAACCGTGAATCAGCCCGCTTGTCGTCGCTGGTTGAAGGGGTCTTGGAATACGCCCGCCTGGAAAATCATCGAGTGAGGCTGAACCCCGTGAGCACGGATGGTCCTGCCCTGATGGACGGCATATCCGAGACGTTGCACAAACGCTGCGAAGCTTACGGCGTAAAACCGGTAGAGGAAAATTTGATTACAAACGGACTGGCGTTGCATACCGATGTTGACGTGGTTCAACGGATCGCGGGGGTGTTGGTCAACAACGCCTGTCGTCACGCGAGAGAAACCGAAGACGCCAAAGTGCTGGTACGATTAAGTGCGGAGAACGACCAGATTCATCTGGATATTATCGATACGGGCAATGGGATTGATCGTCGCGACGTGCGAAAAATTTTCAAGCCCTTTCGCAGAGGTCAACGTGCGGATTCCACCGCGCAAGGAGGTATCGGTTTGGGCCTTGCTCTGGCACGCAACTGGGCGAAATTGCTGGGCGGTAAGCTGGAGTTAGCCTCTCGACATCATATTAAAATGGGCGGTGCACATTTTCGTTTAACCCTGCCCATCCATATGTAATTCATTCATCGCATTTGAACAAACCGCGATATTTGACCTTCCCCTACGGTAGAGGCTACTATATCCGCTTACGTTGCTTATCGAAATCGGGCTTTGCGACAACCCTATAGAGGGAGTGTCGCGAAACGTCGCGTTGCAGGTTGATCACCTTGTAACCCCAAAAAATTTCGGATGAACATACCAACCAGAACAACAAGTTGAGGATTTTAGTGTCACAGGATTTATCACAATGGGTTCGCGCGTTTCGCGGTCGTCGTGTGCTGCTGGTGGGCGATCTTATTCTGGATCGTTACATCTACGGTGACGCAGAGCGGATCAGCCCAGAAGCGCCGGTGCCGGTGTTACGAGCGGTAGAAAAACACGAAGCGGTCGGCGGCAGCGCCAACGTAGCCGCCTGCCTCAAAACGCTGGGCCTGGAAGTGATTTGCTGTGGCGCGATCGGCAGTGATCGACACGGAGAATCGCTCACGACCCTTCTCGGCGAACTCGACATCGACGCCACCGGTGTGATCAAATTACCCGATCGCCCCACCACCACAAAAACCCGACTGGTGGGCTTGGCCCAACATCGCCACCGTCAACAATTGCTACGTCTGGACGAAGAGGACACACGGGCGTTTTCAGATGAAATGATGGCCAAGCTGATCGACCAGGCCTGTAAACTGTTAAATGATGTCGATGTGGTGTGCCTCGAAGATTATAACAAAGGCGTGATCACCGAAGCGCTGGTACAGGCGATCATCGAAAAGGCGGCTGAGAAAAAAATACCCGTGCTCGTCGACCCCGCACGATTAAACAATTACGATCGCTATCGCGGGGCTACGATGCTGACGCCCAACCGCGAGGAATTATCCATTGTCGCCAGTCGAAAATTTCAAACCCTGAAAGACGTCGCCGTGGCGGCGAATCAGTTAATCGAAAAATACAACGTCCGCGCAATCGTCGCGACGGTAGACCGCGACGGAGCTATCCTCGTTCAACAAAACCAGGATTGGCAACACCTGACGACCGTTCCACGAAGTGTGTATGACAACACCGGCGCGGGTGACGCGGTACTGGCTATGCTGGCGGCGGCGGTGGCTGGCGGTGCCGATTTTTCCGACGCCACGCGATTGGCGAACATCGCCGGCGGGTTAGAGGTCGAGCGGTTTGGCTGCGTTCCGATTTCTGCGGATGAAGTTCTGGCGGAGCTACGCCTGGAAGATCAACACCGAAACGGAAAACTCCGGCAGATCGACGAACTCGTATCGGAAATAAAATTGCGACGCGATCGCGGCGAAACGGTCGCGTTCACCAACGGCTGTTTTGACATTCTACACGCGGGACACGTTGAATATCTCAAGCAAAGTCGTCGTGAGGCTTCTCTGCTGGTGGTTGGATTAAACGGTGACGCCTCGGTGCGATCCTTAAACAAGGGAAAAAATCGCCCCTACAACACGTTCAAAGATCGGGCGACGTTGCTCGGTGCGATGGAATGTGTCGATTATGTTGTGGGATTTGAGGAATCCGATCCGGAAAATCTGATCCGCAAGGTCCGCCCGGACGTATTGATTAAAGGAGCAGACTGGGCTGACAAGGGCGTGGTCGGACAGGAATTTGTGGAATCGATCGGCGGACGTGTCGTACTCGTCGCGCTGGTGGAAGGATTGAGCACAACCCACTTGATCGATCGAATTAAAAACGGAGCGTAGTCGCTTGACCCAAAACATGAAAGATCAATTTGAGACTCATCAACGCGTGGTGGCACAGGCAGCTACGAAAATTGATTTGCTGGAGCGCATTGCCGATCGCATCATCGCGTGTTTCAACGCCGGCGGAAAACTATATGTATTAGGTAACGGTGGCAGCGCCGCGGACGCTCAACACATCGCAGCAGAGATGGTCGGGCGATTCAAGCATGACCGTCGTGCTCTGCCTGCTATCGCGTTGACCACGGACAGCTCAATCTTGACCGCGGTTACGAATGATACCGGCGGAAAATATATTTTTCTTCGTCAGGTTGAAGCACTGGTTACGGATCGCGATATCATCTGGGCGTTGAGCGTATCGGGCACCTCGCCCAACGTGATCGAAGCGATGCGGGCAGCCAAAAAAACTGGCGCCTACGCCATCGGGTTTTCGGGTCGCTCGGGCGGTCAACTGGTTGACCTGTGTGACGTATGTTTTTTAGTGGACCACGACGCGAGTGATCGCGTGCAGGAGGTCCATCAATTAGCCTATCATCTGATTTGTGATCGAATCGAACGGAATTTTCTATCGTGAATATCTTAATTACCGGATCCAGCGGACAGATCGGCACAAACGTCGGCCTGGCCCTGATGAAACGCGGCGACAAAGTGCTCGGCATCGACAAACGAGCAAACACCTGGACGGACAAAATTGAAACCGTCACGCTTGACCTGACCCAGGCCAGCTTTGACGACCTTCCCGACGGCAAGTCGTTCGACGCGGTGTTGCATTTCGCAGCCAATGCGAAAGTGTTTGAACTGGTGGAATACCCGGAACGGGCGATGGACAACATCACCATGCTCTTTAATACTTTGAATTATTGCCGCCTCAATCAGATTCCGATTATTTTTTCGAGTTCGCGCGAAGTGTATGGCGACATCCATCAACACGTCACCGACGAAGCCTCTGCGGATTTTGTCGTAGCGGAAAGCCCATACAGCGCCAGTAAAATCGCCGGTGAAGCGATGGTCTATTCCTTCGCCCAGTGTTATGGCCTGCCGTTTCTCGTTTTCCGTTTCAGCAATGTCTATGGCCGATTTGACAATGACCGTGAGCGTATGGAGCGAGTCATTCCGCTGTTTATCGAGCGCATCGCCAAAGACGAGCCGATCGTGGTTTTCGGAAAGGAAAAAGTGCTCGACTTCACATACGTTGACGACTGTGTAGCGGGAGTGATTGCGGGTCTGGACGCTTTAAGCCAGGGTCGCGTCGCCAGTGAAACCATTAACCTGGCCAACGGAGCGGGAAGTACGCTGGTGGATGTGGTGAATATCGTATCGCTGGCGTTGGGTAAAACGGCTAATGCAACCTATGAACCATCGAGACCCGGCGAGGTGACACGTTACGTCGCGGATATTTCCAAAGCGCGCAAATTGTTAAACTATGATCCCCAAACGCCCCTCTCCAGCGGTTTAATCAAAACCATCGACTGGTGGCGGGAATCGAATAGCCTATAAATATTTACAACAATCCCAATTTTTCCAGTCGATAGCGAAAGGCATCGCGGCTCAAGTGCAGCAGTTTCGCCGCCTGGGTTTGATTATTGTTGGTACGCGAGAGCGCCTGGCGGATGAGTTTGTTTTCCAGCTCACGCAGATCGACGCCGGATGCGGGAAGCGTAAAAGCGATGGAATCGGTACCCGTGCTGGCCTGTTTTAATCGACCCAGAACAATATCGTCCGGCAAAATCGTATCCCCTTCGGACAACAACACCGCTCGTTCAATAACGTTACGCAACTCGCGAACATTGCCGGGCCAGCTATACGCGCTGAGCTTAACGTACGTTTCCGGTGCCACGCCCGTGACTGGTTTACGAAAATCCTGGGCAAACTTCGTCACAAAATGATTCACGAGCAATCGTACGTCTTCGCCGCGTTCACGGAGCGGAGGCAAATCAATCGGTATGACATTGAGTCGGTACATCAAATCTTCGCGAAATTTCCCCTCTTCGATGGCTTTTTCAATGTCGCAGTTGGTCGCGGCGATCACACGAACATCCACCGATAGCTCGACCGTGCCACCCACACGTCGAAACATACGCTCTTCCAGAAACCGAAGCAGTTTGGCCTGTAAACCCGTCGGCATATCGCCCACTTCGTCGAGGAAAATGGTTCCCCCGTCGGAAAGTTCGAACAACCCTTTCTTCGTAGCCTTGGCATCGGTAAACGCACCCTTTTCGTGACCAAACAGTTCACTTTCCAACAACATTTCGGACAGCGCTGTGCAGGTGATGTTCATAAAAGGTCTGGGGGCTCGGTCGGAATTGTAATGAATCACACGTGCTACCAGATCCTTGCCCGTTCCCGAATCACCTCGCAGAAAAACAGTGGACGCGCTACTCTTGGCCACTTGATCAATCACCTTGAACAAATCGATCATACAAGGGGCCTGTCCGATGATGCGCTCAATGTCATACTCGTGTTGGATATGACGTCGTAATTCGCGCACTTCGCGTCGCAGTTTATTGGTTTCCAGCGCTTTATCCGCGACCCGCAACACCTGATCCATGTCGAAGGGCTTGGCAATGTAGTCGTAAGCGCCGAGCTTGATCGCATCGACCGCGCTTTCCACGGAAGAGTAGGCCGTCATCATAATCACGACCACGTCGGTATCGGTCTCGCGAACCTTTCGCAGGATATCCAGCCCGGTCGTATCGGGTAGCTTGTAATCGAGCATGATAAGATCAAACACCCCAGCGTTCAGTTTTTCAAACGCCTCTTCACCGTTTTCCACGTCGGTGACGATAAATCCGCGCGCTTCAAATTTCTGACGCAGCGACCAGCGTATCAGTTTTTCATCTTCAACAATTAAAACACGAACCTTCATCGATTATCCTTTGATGTTTAATGATGATCTTGACAGGGTAAATCAATTTTGACGGTAGTGCCAACATTGATTTCGCTTTCCAGCTTTATTCGACCGCCGTGTGCTTCGACGATGCGACGACAGATGGACAAGCCAAGCCCGGTCCCCTTGGCTTTGGTCGTAAAAAATGCTTCAAACGCATGTTTGATCGTTTCTGGTGACATCCCCGCTCCGTGGTCTTTCACCATCAGCTGCACATGATCCACAGTCTGCCCGAGGGTTAATTCGATCACGTCTTCATCCGCGGAAGCGTGGGCGGCGTTGAGAAGCAAGTTGAGTAGCAGTTGTTCGATCTGCAAGCTGTCTACATACGCGATCGCCTGACCCTGATTGTTGTTTTGTTCGATGTGCAGTCGCTGCATAGCGGGTTCTTCGCGTAGTAGACGCAACACGCGAATCACGATGTCATCAATCGAAGCCCGTTCCTTGCGTGGGGGTGTGGGTCGTGCATAAAAAAGTAAATCTTTTACCACGGCATCAAGTCGACTGATCTGGCCTAACACTTCCAACAGAATCGGTCGATGCGGGTCGTCGATCGCCAGGGTTTCGCGCATGATCTGAATCGCACCGCTGATCCCCGCGAGTGGATTTTTAATCTCATGGGCGAGCGACGCAGCCAATTGACCAATCTCCGCCAGGTGTTCCGCACGAGTCAGTTTTTCCTCGACCGCACTACGCTCCGTTTCCCTGATTTGCTCGGAGTAGCTGTCCTTGTAACTGTCCAACATGATCGTCAGATCAAGCATCAGCAATTTATGCAATGAGCGAAGTTTTTCCTGTATATCGGGTGATGTTGTTTCCTGTAATTTTGACTCCAGCTCCTTCCAAACCAGCTGCATCCCGACAATCATGTAGTGTTGGGGCAAACCCACACGAACATGGGTGTGGCCGATGCGTAACCGGTTTTCATAATAGACTTTGTCGTAGATCCCAACGAAAAGTTCTTCAAGCCAGTTGGCCAGGGCCACACGCAGTCGATCGATTTGATCCTCACCGCCGGTGAAAATAGCATGCGCATCGTCGTCCTGTTGCAAAAAATCATAGAAGTGTTCAACAATCGGCGGAATGAAAGGCTGGGCGAATTTCGCGAGTGAACGCACACTCCGGGCGTCCTCATCGAGGAAACCAATGCTCTTTTTCATTTTGTTAAAACTGAGATTATTCATCCATTCGCTTTGATTTTACCAGCTTCCCAATTCGTTAATCCTCTTGAATCCGATATTCCATCCAGAATACCTGTGAAATTCACACCGAACAGATTATTCCTTCTTAGTGCAGCCAATCGGCCTATGGAGATTTTCGCCACCCCAATGCTACACACAGAAGTCGTATACTGATCGTGATTTGAGAAAAAATCAACAATTCGCATCCAACACCAGTGAGGCGTTACAAACTGGCACGACTTCTGCCAGATAACCCCATGAAAAGAACGGGAAGAACAAAATGGTTCCTATAATATAAAAACGGGGTTTGGAGCATGAAGAGCGACAAATTATCAAACGAACTCAAGGATCGGTTACTCATTGTAGAGCCTGACGCCCTGCTGCGCTGGTCTCTCTCGACTTATTTGAGTCGATGGTTTCAGGTATACCCGGCTGATTCCAGCCTTCAGGCAGACAAGATTCTCGATCAAAACACGGTCGATGCCGCGGTTATTTACGACGACAGTCACGAGCATTTCGCGGATCAGATTGAGGCCCACGCTCGAAAACGAAACGCCAGCATGCGTATCGTTCGAACGGTGATGAATCTGCCCAACAGCCCCACACCCGCTCATCATTGTCAATACATTGAAAAACCCTTTAAGCTGGACCGCCTTGCACATCTGCTCGGTGTCGACGAAAATAGGGCATCTTCCAATTCAGGAGGTGTGGATGTTCGTTGAAGACTACATGACTTCGCAACCGCATGTGATTACGACTGATGCATTACTCAGTGATGCGCAGGAGTTGATTCATAAACACCATATCCATCACATTCCCGTGGTGGATCATGCCGGTCGACTCACTGGAATTATCTCCGATCGCGATGTTCGATCCGCGGTGGGGTATGACAAATCACGTGGGGCCAAACTTCGAGTCTCCGAAGTGATGACGCACGACCCGGTCACGATCGCTGCTAAAAGTACTTTAGATGAAGCGTTAACAGTGTTTAGCACCCATCGGTTTGGAGCGTTACCGGTCGTACGTTTTACGGAACTGGTGGGCATGATCAGTCGATCCGATCTACTGCGTGCTTTTTACCTGGTGTTGGGATTAGATGTGACCGGGCGACGTGTTGAAATCGCGTTGCCCAACGGAACAGCTGACCTGGTACACGCGTTCAAGGCGTTGGAAAATTTTGAAGATGCGTTAATCTCTGCGGTCGTTTCTCGAATGCGACGAGACGGTGGCGAACCCTCATTGTATCTTCGAATCGCCGATGATTGCGCGGTGAGTGTTGAAAGACACCTTCGTGAAGCCACCATGATTGTCCTGGAGCCGGAACACACCTAGACGAATCACACCTCGACCTGGTAACCCTCCACCTTTGCCTGTGGAACAGGGCTGTAGGGGCTGCTATCGAGGTCACTCAATCATAATAACCCTGCGAGGGTTGTGTTCTCTGAATTAAAGTGGTAAACTAACAATACTGATTATTTGGACCTTTATCACAAAAACTCATACCCTATTTTGAAAATAGAAATCCATGGCGTCTTCTCTAGTTTCCGAATCCCACATCTTGTTGTACACCTGTGCTTTAGTTCCAACATGTTGTGTTTTAGCCTATTTTTAACGAGTTATTGATCATTTTCCCTCAAGAAAAATCACCCTCTCTGACGATACTAAAAACAACGATCTTTAGGTTCGGGGTTGTCCAATGGATTGGCTCCTCGCAATGTAGGCACGCCTGATTATAAATTTGTACATTCATGGATGAATGCGAGCGAGGCACGATCCAGGCCCCCGTAAGAAGGGACGGCTTCGCAGGGCGTGATGGTTTCAATCTATGCGAGACGGGGGAGAAGGCGCTTGGATGGTCTGTTACGAAGAGGCTGTTCATCGCTCAAGGATGACGTAATACAATGAG
>CBDTZI010000009.1:0-19544 GCA_965364865.1 uncultured bacterium
GCTGATGTCGTGAACGTATACTCGCAAAGATCCGACGGTGATACTTCCGGCGTTGACCGGTCGTTTAGCGCCGGCGTCTATTGTTAGCGTTTTAACATTGGCCATACGCGTTACGATGTGCGACTGTGCTTCAAACGCCTCGCACTGATCCGGCGGTAACACAACCTTTGCGGTCACCGCTTCCTTGGGTGAAACGTCGCACTGCAATCGAAGATCACGAACCGCTCGCACTACTTTTTGAATTTCGGCGAACAGATCAACGATGCCCTCGTCATCCAACGGTGGATAACCATTTTCGGGTGGAAACTCAGCCAAGACCAACAAGCTGTCCGTGTTTAATTCTGCAATTCCGGGTAATCCTCGCGTCGGAGCGGTCGCGTTAAGCTGCTGCCACAATCGCTCCGTAATGAACGGCATGGTCGGATGCCACAGTCTCAACACCTGATCCATGCAAAATGCCAGAATTTGTTTGACGGGATCGTTCTTTTCAGATGAAGTAATTGCGTCAGGAGTTAACCTCGGTTTGGTTAATTCAATATACCAGTCGCAGAGCGAATCCCAGAAAAACTCGCGCAGCTCCTTGATCGACGCGGAGAACTGATAATTTTTAATGCACTCGTGATAGCGACGAATCGTCTGTGACAACTGGGCAAGTATCCAGCGATCTTCCGGATAAAGTTGATCGAGGTGGACCGGCTCGCAAGTTACACCCTCTATATTCATAAAGGCGAAGCGAGCTGCGTTAAAAAGTTTGTTACAGAAGTTTCGACCGATGTCGAATTTGTCCGACGTTTCGCGAGCGAGCGGTAGTTCCTTTTTGATCGATTCGTCCGCCCATTGTGTGGCGAATTCCTTGCCACATTCCTTGTTTGCACATTTGACTCTAAAACAATCAGCCGGTTGTAGTTTACGACCAACTTTTTCGCCGCGTGATTTTCTGGACTGCGTTTCGTTTTTGATGGCGATAGTCTGGTCGGTCAATTTATGGCAGTGCGGGCAGATGTATTCGACCGGCATTCGTATGTCCTGCGTTTCGGTGCAGATGTCAGCCATCGTGTATCGCAGCGCGTCGGCTCCGTGCGTGTGGATAACATCAAGCGGGTCAACACCGTTGCCCTTCGATTTGCTCATCGTTTCGCCGCGGCCGTCGAGTATTTTCGGGTGAATGTAAACGTGCTCGAACGGAATTTTCCCGATCGAATACAGCCCGAACATCACCATCCGCGCGACCCAGTTGGTAATAATGTCCCGCGACGTGCAGAGCACCGAGCCGGGATAGTATGTTTTCAGATGCGGCGTCTGCTCCGGCCAGCCGAGCGTGCTGAATGGCCACAGCGCCGACGAAAACCAGGTGTCAAGAACGTCTTCATCTAGTTTTTGAATCTTTCCGCTTATGCCTAATGAGTAGACGTCATCTTTCACCTGTTTACCAAAACGCTTCTCTAGGTCAACCTCAGCTTCATCGATTGGCACTAGGGAATCAGCTTCAATGATTTTCTTTAATTGAGTTAAAACTTCATCGCACTTGCTACTATCCACACACAAAATCCAATAGTTCTGTCTACCTGTTAATGCTTCTACTTTGCGAAAGACTGGGACGCTATCTGGATCACATGATTTTAGGATGTTTTCTATTTTAGAGATGCATTCCGATGCGATACTATCTTCTGTTTTGGATATTGATTCCTCGATGTTCCACGTAACAGTTGAGAAATCAAAATGCCAAATCGGAATCCGATGCCCCCACCAGAGTTGTCGGCTGATGCACCAGTCTCGTTTTTCGCCCAGCCAATCCAGGTAACTCTTGGCGTAACGCGCGGGGAACACTTTGATGTCGCCTTTCTCCACCACGTCCATCGCCGCCTGCGCCAGGCCCGGCGCACTACTTCCATCGCCAAGTTTGATGCCCCCTGAGCCGCGGGCTTTAGCCCGCGCGGAGCCAACTATTTCACAAGATTCACCGGAATCCATATCAAAAGACCACATACACAATGCGCCGTGTTGATTTTGAACATATTCAATCGCAGCGGTTAAATCACTACCAGGTTTTATTCGACGTCGTGAACCGCTTTTCGTCCACCACCTCGGCGCATTTGTAAGATCAAATTGCTTATTCAATTCTCTTGAGCAATTCCCTTTGATCAGTTGAAGAAGTTCTATACCATGCTGCTCACTTTGGCACAGGACATGTACATGGTTGGACATGATGGCGACAGCTAACAACTCTATACCATGACGTTCGCTCGCATCGGCAATCGTATTGAGTATCGATTTCGCGTGTTCGGATGTTAAGTATATTGGTTCTCCTTCGAGTTTTTCCTTCGAGCTTCTTTTTACGTCAGGCTGGTCTTTATCGTATGGTTCTCCAGGCAAATTATGGAGTATGTGCGAGTCATCCGGTCGGGGCGTACGAGATACATAACCTCTCTGGTCCCCAGGCAACCATGTACTATACGTTGTCCATGTAAGTAAAGTTGCACCCTGCGATACGTCGGGTGTTCGCCTGTCCGCGCAAGCTGAAGCATGCGGCTCGGTTTGATTCCCCATGTCCGCGCAAGCTGAAGCATGCGGCTCAGGGATATCACCCGTCTTGACGAACCACTGATCGGATAGAAAAGGTTCGATGCGGGATTTGCTGCGGTCGCTGTGGCCGATTTCGACATCGTGATCTTCGATCTCAGCCAACAGCTGTCGCGACTCCATGTCTGCGATCACTCTATCACGAGCATCGGTGTTAAATTTTAAACCTTCATATTCCCCGCTGTTCGCGTTGGTCTTTCCATCCGTCTCGATGATTGGCGCGACCACGCCATCTCCCGTTAACACGTTAATCATGGGTAGTGAATGTCGCATCCCCACTTCGTAGTCGTTGGGATCGTGTGCGGGCGTAATCTTCACGCAGCCGCTACCCTTGGTCGGGTCGGCCCACTCGTCAGTAATCAACGGAATCTCGCGTTCCACCAATGGCAACTTTAACATTCGACCATCATTAGCCATGTCGCGCAGGGCGATCAATTGCGTAAGATGCGACTCCCGACGCTCTTGCAGCTTCTGAAGTTTCGATTCGAGGTCCGGTCGCTCTTTCGCCGATGCCCCAGCCAATTTTTCCTTGAGTTCATTTTCCTGTTTCTGGATGAACTTTTCCGGATCGGGATGTATCGCAACAGCTGTATCACCCAACATGGTCTCCGGGCGTGTCGTTGCAATGATGACAAACTCCGGTTCACCCGCTTTGGGATCAATCACCGGATATTTGAAATGCCAAAAATGTCCTTTGATGGTTTCGTAATAGACTTCGTCGTCAGCCACCGCTGTTTGTAACTGCGTATCCCAGTTGACCAACCGTTTACCACGAAAGATCAGACCGTCCTTGAACAGATTAAAAAATTGATGTCGCACCGCTTTGGCTAGTCCGTCGTCCAGCGTGAAACGGGTTCGACTCCAGTCGCACGAACATCCCATCTGCTGCAACTGATGGATAATGCGCTTTTCGTAGTCGTCCTTCCACTGCCAGATGCGTTTCACCAGTTCCTCACGGCCGAGATCATGGCGAGACTTGCCCTCCTGTTCACGGATGCGTCGCTCAACAACCGCCTGGGTCGCGATGCCCGCGTGGTCCGTGCCCGGCTGCCATAACGTGTTGTAGCCGCACATGCGGTGATAACGCACGAGGATATCTTGCAACGTATTGTTCAGCGCGTGGCCGAGATGCAATGCACCGGTCACGTTGGGTGGCGGGATGACGATGGTGTACGATCCCTTGTCGGAGTTCGCATCGGGGTCGCTACGAAAGGCGTTGGCTTTTTCCCAGCGATCGCTGATCAGCGTTTCGACGGCCTGGGGATCGTAAACGGTTTCTAATGTGGTTTGTTCGGGCATCATAAAATCATTTCGGTCAAACAAGGTAAATCGAATTAAACATATTGTGTAGAGCATCGAAAGGTAGGCGATAGCGCTAAAAAGTCAATGATTCGGGCGGTCAGGAGGAGCTGGGTGCGTTTGGCGTTTTCAACCAGCGCCCGCCCACACACACGCCGACGATGGCTTCGTTACCGGTGCCGAAGATGAAGGAATCAAGCAGTGATTCCGGAGTCCAGCCAATGAGCGTGGGAGAATTAAGGTCGATCGCGATAAAATCAGCCAATTGCCCCACTTCGATCGTTCCGGCATGAATGCCCAAAGATTGCGCACCGTTAATAGTGGCTGAGTTCCATAGCGACATCGAAACGCTACCATTCGCGTCGCGATACACGCCTCTGCTTTGACCGCTAAGCCTCTGTGCATATTCCAACCAGCGAAGTTCCTCTGTCATGCACAAGCGCGAATTGGAGTCCGTTCCGACACAAACGTGGCCACCCGCTTCGATGATACCGGGTACGTCAGCGATGCCGTCGCCGAGGTTGGCTTCGGTCAGCGGGCAGATGCAAACGTTTCCACCGGCGACGGCGAAGCGTTTCATGTCTTCGTGGTTGGTGTGAGTACAGTGGACGGCAGTAAAGTTGTTGTCGATATTCAATTGATCATTCAGCAGGGCCATCGGGGAGTGACCATAGGCCTGATTACACTCCTCGATTTCCTTGAGTTGTTCTTCGACGTGCATGTGAAAGACCAGGCCGCGCTTTACGGATTCTTCGTGCAACGAAACGAGATCGTTCAGCGGTGTTGCGCGAATGCTGTGTGCGACCACGCCGAGGGATTGCGTGGCTGGATCAAGCATTTCTACCAACTGATCCATCTGCTGCCAGTATTGTTTTACGGAATCTGATCCGAATCTCTGTTGGGCTTCGTTTAAGGGTAGATTGATCCCGCCAGAGTTGTAATACGCGTTAAGCAGGACCATTCTGATACCCGCACCCTTCGCAGCTCGTAAAATAACATCATCGAATGCGTAATCTCGTTTGCTGCTGTGGTGGAGGTAATGAAATTCGCCGACGGCGGTGATTCCGCATTGAATCATCTCGGTAAACGCCTGCTTACTAAGCGTGTACATCGTGTCCGTGTCCATTTTTTCGACGAGGCCATACATCGCCTCCCGCCACGTCCAGAATGAACCGCTTTTTTCGGGAAATGTTTCACCACAGCCTCGCAGACCGCGCTGAAAAGCGTGGCTATGCACGTTGATCATACCCGGAAGCAGTGCACAATTTTTCAGTTTGTGTGTGGGTTGGGCGTCGAGCATTCCCACGTGGTGAATGTACCCGTCGGGTTTGACCATGACCTGCGTCTTCGGTTCAAACCGTTGGCCGGTGAAAGTAAATTCTGCTTCTATGATCTGGGCGTCGTGCATGATAAATTTAGAATGCTTAATTTGGAATTTGTAATTATTATTCTATACAACACATTTTGTGAACGATTCTTTCCAGCAACTTTCTGGCGTGAAGAAATTCGTGTTTCGGTACGGATTCGTTTGGTTTATGAGCGACTTCAATCGTTCCCGGCCCGATCAGAATGCAATCCATATCTAGTTTCGAGAATGGCCCGGCGTCGGACGCGTAGGATACGCCGTGGCTTTGTGATTGGGAAATCAACTCACACACCGTTTGATGAATGAGCGTGTTTTCATCTGTAAGCAGCGGTTGACTTTCGTCGATCACTTCGACCGAATACTTTCCAAGCTCACCCGCATCTTTCAATGTGGATCGAATCTGCTCAATCAGATTCGCCGAATCCATGCCCGGCAACACGCGAACACCAAAATCAATCTCACAGTGGTCGGGGACGATGTTGATGGCTGATCCTCCGCGAATCTGGGCGATGTTCAGCGCGACGTAGGGTGTCTCGGGAAAAAATTCGCTGGTTTCGGTTCTTTCTTCTTTCCATTGTTGTCTTAACATCGACAACGCGGAGATCACCCGTCCAGCCGGTTCGATTGCGTTGACGCCCAAGTGTGGATACCCACTGTGCGCACCGACACCGCTTATCGTCACACGCATTTTCAGATGACCCTTGTGCATACGCACCACACGAAGCGATGTCGGCTCACCGATGATCGCACTTCGCGGAAGTTCAAACGGATGATCCCATGTATTTACAAAATGTTGGGCTCCCAGCGTACCCAACTCTTCATCAAACGTGAACAATAACACCAGCGGATGTAACAACAACCAATCCGCAGCTCGCCGCATGGTGTTCATTGCCAGAGCGACAAAACCTTTCATATCGCAGGCTCCGCGAGCCACGTAAGCATTGTCGGTTTCGGTTAGCGTAAATGGATCACTGTTCCAACCCGGTTCGTCCGCTGGCACCACATCCATGTGGCCAGACAACACCAGACCCGATCTTTCATTTCCGTCGACAAGAACAGAACCGGGCAATTGCATGATCAGATTGACTTTGGATCCGTCGTTATTTTCATTACGAGTGATTTCGAAATCAGAATGATCGAAATAAGAACAGATGAATTCGGCGATAGGCAGATTACTATTCCGGCTTGTCGAATCGAACGCGACAAGCTTCGCCAACAGTTCCGCATCAGATAGCATGGTAGCCATGTTCGACATGGTAACCGATTATAAGTGTTGTGTCTTTAGTAGGGTCGCTGTGCGGCCCATGTCAGGCCGGGCTACACCCAGCATTACATGGATGTAGCGGCAATTTTTTCTTCCATCATATCGCAAGCTTTGATCATGCGATCCACAATCGGGCAGCCTCTTTTGACCGATTTGAGATTGGTTGCGGCCTGGTGCACCATACCAAGCTGATAGGCGCTCAGCGTGTTTCCTTCGGACGCAATGGATTCCAAAGACTGTTCAAGCCAGTCGCAGGTGCGATTCAACACTTGATCGACCATAGCCATGTGTGCATCATGATCAATCGTTGCGGGAATTTTACCAATCACTTCGACCACCGCCTCGGCTGCGCTGATAGGATCCAGACCGGTTTGTGGATGTAGCAATTGTTCGATCAGTGGTTGTGCAAACGTCGTTCCCAGTTCCGATTTTTTCCAAATCGTCACAATTTGCGGCCAATAGAGTTGAACTTCTATCCAATCCGGTGACTCCAATTGATTTTGTACAGTTTTAACCGCACAATGAATTAATTCCTGCCCGATTTGAAGCTCGGTCTCATCAGTTATTTTTTGTTTCACATGGGATGACACGGTTTCGAGTATTTTCATCGTATCGCATTCAAGCAGTGAATCTACGGTTTGGTACAAGGCCCCCAAATGTTCATAGTAATCAGGAGTGCATTTCTTGAATGGTCGAGAGGTCCGCCGGCTCAAACCGACCAAATCATCGCAGTGCCAGTGTCGTGCGACAAAAGAGGACCAATGTAAGGTTTGAACATCTTCGGGTAGATCGCCGTTGCAATCGATATAGACATTTTGTTGCGCCGACATTCTTTTTTTAGCCACGGCGTGATCATCGTGTAACACTTGCAACAAGTGCGGACGCCCCACCGAAAATTTTAATCCCGCAGAAAAGGACACCTTGGATCGCATCGGTCCGGGCACTCCTAGGATCATGGTCTCCGCAGACTCCACCCAGTTTTGGTTCGTGTTCACGATCAGATTCTTTTTCTTTTGGGACATGATTTTCTGCAATACATGTTCCATCCACGACGGGTCCATATGGCCGAGCGCAGACGGCATGGCTGCGGGGTCAGCTTCGGTGGCCACGGTTAGCTGTAGCTCGGGTAGAATGTTGGGTGGTTTCAGTTGCGGCGCAGTGCATCCAGCCGATACGAGCGCTCTGACAAGATGAAAAGGATTGTAGCGGATGTTTGCAAAATCTATTTCATCGAAGACGACGTTCAATGTGTACACGCGTTGTCCACCTCGACCGGTGTGTTCCGCACCGGCAAAACAGGAATAGGCCAGACATATTCGTTTGGTGGGAAGCGCATAACAGGCGATGGCAAACGCGGGTGATTGGTTGGCTTCGTCCACGCATAATGAATCGTGAGAGGGTGAACTACGCGTGATGGCCTGTTTTTCGTTGGGTTTCATGCCCTTGCTGGAGGCGATGATTCGATACCCTTCCCCCATCGGTGTACGAACTGAAGTAAAAATGGCCTGGTCACAAACAAACTGGTTCGTCGTCATGGACTCACCCTTCAAAAAAAATGATAGAATTATGGGTGCCACAATCCGCCCTGGGCGACGGACCCGTCAGTGCAAAAAATGAATCAGCACACGTTAAATATTATCTAAGACCCACTCAAAAGGCTCAATCACACCGCGTGGTGCGATGTGCAATGGATAGGGTATGACGTTTTCGGATTCGTCCGACCCATATCCCAAAGCCCCGACCACGCTGGTGGGGAAGAACTCGAAGTGTTCAAATCGAGAATGGCAGATGTTCCATAATCGGTTCAGGTTGGTTTCCGCAAACGCATGTGGGTCGTCAAAACATTCCGGGCAATAATCAGCCTTGGATAGAATGATCGCTACGGGGGTATCCATTTTTTCGTTGCTTTGGGTCGCCAGTACGCCATCGAGGTAACTCATTAACTTCAGTGCGAAAAAGTCCGGTTGTGGTGAACCCGCAGCAGCCATGGCTGCGTCGACCAGCAATATCGCGCCGGCACTTTTTTCGAGTAATGATCGGATCACCGCGAATGTGCTGGGGGTATCAATTTCCGCAGCTAGCGCTTCTCCGGCGATGTCGGGCATCACCAGATCATAAATTGACGAATGATGATGTTTGCCGGTCACCTGATAGTAGGCCCACAACCATTCATCCACTTCCATCGCCGTCTTGGGTGGAAATTGTCGGGCACCCAGATAACTGATCACCGTATGCTGCAGATTGACAGAATAAGCCCCTTTGGGAACCGCCTGGAAATCTTCTGCACGCTTGGAAAGCATATCAAGCAACATGCCGAGGTAGACGGTTTTGCCGACATTGCTGTCACCGATGACGGTCACGATGCACGGGTCGCGTTCCTGTACCAGGGCTTCCTGGATCAACGCCATCGGCGCTCCGCAGGCCTCACACACGACCTCCTGAGACCCGTTTTCGGTTTCGCATATTAAACACGGGATTTTGGTTAACGTCTCCGTTGCCACAGTCATCACTCCTGACTCCTGAAAAAATTATTCTTCGTTAAGCCACGTTGCATCTGCAAGATTCATGGCACATCGAAAACCGGTGTTGTGGCTTCGCGCCAGCGCGATCAGTCCGGTACGAAACTGACTGCTCGCTTGTAATTCAAAATAAGTGTCATAGGCTGCCCCGCGAATGGCGTGCATGGGCATTTCACCCACGACGGGATTTCCTTCGTCATCCTGGATGACGTATTCGCTGTCAGTCCATTCCCACACATTGCCCACGAGCTGTAATACCTGATTGGGGGCCGCGCCGTTTGAGTATTGATCCACCTCAACGGTATGTCCGATCCGAGACGCCCAGATATTGCATTTTCTGGCATCCATCGCATCCCCCCACGGAAATCGACGCATCACATCCGTCGAGCTTTTAATCTGCCAGGATGCGGCCATCTGCCATTCCGCTTCTGTGGGGAGACGTTGACCCGCCCACAAGGCAAACGCCTGAGCCTCAAACCAGCTGATTCCCACGACGGGATGGTTGGTGATCAAAAGATTGTGTCGAGAGTTACGCCAAAATCTCGGGCCGGGATTCCCGGTGTGATCCTTGAGTTCGATCAAATGAGGCCAGATATCTTCAGGCCAATAGTCCAGCTCATCGTATCCGCCTGCATCGACAAACATCTGAAATCGTGCGTTAGTTACGCACAACACATCCAATAAAAACGGATCAACTTCGACATCAATTTCGGAAGAACCGGGCTGTGCCGTGAGAGAATTATTGATCGTCACCTGACCCGCGGGAACCAAAGCCATGGCCTGCTCCATCTCGCTTTTGGTTTTGATCAGTATTTTTTCGCCGCCAGGTTGCTGTTGGCATTTCTGCTCTTCCTGCAAAATGATGGCGTGACGTCCAAGAACAAACGCTCGGGCCAAGTCATCATCGGGTAGCTTGGGAAAGGGTGCAGGTCGATATTCCTCCACCCGTGAAATTTTTTGCGGTTTTTTCTTTTTGGATTTGCTCGCCCGCCTGGTTCGAGGTTTAGAGGGCTTACTTTTTGAAAATAACTTCAAGGGCATCACATCAGCTCCGCTAATAAATAAAGATTAACCATCTGAAAATAAATTAGTTTAAGCGCCAATAGCCTTACGCTTGGCATCGCGTCGCAATTTACGAAACTGATCAGAACCGGTTGCCGGTTTGGGCGCCGCTTTTTTCACCGCCGGGATTTCAGGTTCTGGTTCCGGCTCCTGTGCTTCCATTACATTCACAGGTTCTGGTGTCGCGGTTTTTTTCGTCGATATTTTTGGAGTGCTGCCCAATCGTTCCATCAGCTCTTCCCGCTGCGAAGCTATTTCTTCTTTGTCGCGGTTGATCTGATCCTGCAAGGTCACCAGGGTGTCCCGGATTGAGGCGTGTTGTGATTCCTCGGTTTCGAGCTTCATGGCTCGAGCGGAGATGTCGTTTTCCTGTTCTTGTAAACTCTGCCGGACGGATTCAAGCTCTGAGGATTTAGCCGCGATTTCATTACGCTGCATATCCACTTCATTTTTAATTTCGACGATTCTGGCTTGGTTATGTTCAACTTCCTGAAACTGAGCCTCGACCCGTTCGCGGTCTTCCTGCACAATGGAGGCCTCGTGCTGCATAGACTCCTGAACGGTTTTTATGGCGGACAGCGTCTCACTCACCAATTGTTGGATGCGAGACGGATCAGGATAGTCTGAACACGAATTATTTTTCGCTCTTTTCAAAGCCAAGATACGTCCCTCTCAAAATGTCCAGGCTTCTAAACTGCCTAGGCCCTAAAAACGTCCAAGGCACTTCAACCTGTTCAAACCACATCTTTACAGGTGGTATTCCTTCGCCGAAACGGATGTATGACACGCGAGATTCGTGTGGAAAATCAAATCCGTTTACTCGAAATCCCGTGAGTCCAATCTAAGCGTACGATATAGCGATACAGCGAGAACCTAAGATTTTTCCGATTTTCGAAAATTTCAAATGGATGTAAACGTTAGAGGTATTCGGACGTGGACGACGGTTTCAAGGGGGAGCAGATATTACCGGCCTGTACCATGAAACATCATACCGATCCATTTCTACGCCGATCTGTAATGTAGAGTATAACCATAGGATGGGCATCCTCTGTTGTTGATCGAGCGGAATAAACCACTTCCTGGGGGATCGTCGAAGCATATCGGCTTTAAGTATGTCCATTGGCAGGGATAGATCGCTGCCGACGGTAGTTCTGTATTGAATGTGTAATGACAAAGTAATTTTCGCAAAAGGGCGGTATCATGGTTGATACAAATACGCTGTCCGAATCCATCACACGCGCGGATTCATCTCTGGAAGCACTCGAACAGGGTATACTGGATTATCAGTCCGAGCTGAAACTTTGGGCGGTTGAACAACGCGACCAACTAACACTGCAATCCCAGCAAGAAGAGGAAAAACTAACTCTTCGCTCAACGGAGCTGGAAGAACTCGCCGAGGTAGTCAACCGAAAAGCATCACAAATCGATCAATCCTCGAAAGAAGTTGAACTTTCCAAAAAAGAAATTGATCAACTTAAACCTCAACTCGAAGCGCTACGTGTTCAACTGGATAAACGTGAACTCGACGTCACAGAGAAAGAAGATAAATCTGCGCGTGAAATGGAAGTCAATCAGGAAAAAGTTCTCTCTCTACAACAGCGTGAACAGAAATTCAACGAAGGGATGAAGGAATTTCAATCCTTTACGAAACACCGCGAAAAAGAGCTCGATGACGAAAAAAAAGAGTACGCCGCCAAGGAAAAAGAGCTGGTCTGTGTAAAGAAAACACTCGAAAAAGAACAAGTCGCCCTGTGTCAGTCGCAAATGGAGCATCAAGAAGAACAGAAAAAGCTCGAATCTCGAAACGCCAAACTCAAAGACACCGAAGCTCGCCTGAACCAGATCGCGTCGGAACAGGATTATCAACATCGAGAATTGACTGCGGAAAAATCCAATCTGCTGGAATTAAAAGACCAAACCGATTCACTGCAAGATGCGATCCGGGTACAACAAGAGAGCATCGCCGCGGATCGTCATCAACTCGACGATCTAAAAAATGAACTTCTCGCCAGAGAAACACAACTCAAAGAATCCACCGAATCCGCACAGCAAACACAACAACAAAACACAGACAATCTCAATGCGCAACACGAAAAACTGGACCTGCAAATTGCCGAATTCAAACAACAAGTCGAGGAACAGCTACAGCACGCGGCCCAGCTCGATCAGCGAGAAACAGAACTGGCGAATCGCATTGACATCTTTGAAAAGGAAAAAGAAAAATACGCTACCGAAATAGGGCAACAGCGTGGCCAGCTTGAAGAAGAGGTGCGAGTGTGCAAAGCCACGCAGGAGTCCCTGGAACAGGACAGACAAGAATATCAAAACCAATCGAATGCACTCGATAACGAAAAAAACATTTTTGATAACGAAAAAACTTCGTTCCACTCTGAGATGCAGCAACAGCAGGCCATGCTTGAAGAAGAAATGCAGACGTGCAAAGCCACCCAAGCTACTTTAGAAAATAACCGACAAGAAATTCAAAATCAATGTAGCGCTTTTGAAAATGATAAATCTGCATTCCAAGCGGAGATGGAGCAACTGCGAGGTCAACTCGACGAAGAAATGCAGGCTTGCGGCGTTACAAAAGCTTCCCTGGAACAAGAGAGGCAAGAATGTCAAAACCAAATGGCGGTGTTTGAAACCAAAAAGAATTCATTGGCCTCCGAAATGGAAAAACAACGATCGCAACTGAATCGCGATAAACAGGACTGTGCCGCTGAGCAGCAAAACCTTCAAAAACAACGGGACGAACTTCAAAAACAGCTCGAATCCATTGAGCAACAAGAAAAGGGATTGATCAAGCAGGCCAAAGATATCGAGAATCAAAAAAGTGTATTGCAAGATCAAACACAGGATGTCGAATCGCAAAAGCGTACACTCGAAACCGAGCAAACAGCCCTGGAAAAACAGCAGGCTCAGCTGGAAAATCGACGCAGTGAAATGGATCAGATGGTTAAGGATTTTGAAAAATCACGAAATTCACTGGCCAGCGAACGAAGCGACCTCAAATCCGACATATCCGACAAGGAAAAAGAATTAGCCGATACCCTCAAGGACGTATCCACCCAAAAATTAACCCTCGACGAACGTAACCAAAAACTCGAAGCGCGAGAGCGTGACATCGAAAAAACGGGGAATGTCGTCAGGGAAAAAGAAAAACAACTCGAAGTGCTGGGATCGAAAATCAAACAGGAGCAGGCCAAATTGGAGCAAGCTCAGTCGCAATTTGAAAAATCCAACAACGACTTGGAGCAGCACAAGTCTGCGATTTCCCATCAACAGAAATCTACAGAAAACGAATTAACCACACGACAGAAGCAAATGGCGACCCTGGAAAGAGAATTGGAATCCAAACAAAACGAATTCGCAAAAAAACATAAAGATTTTGAACTGCAAGCTCAGAATCTCGAAAAACGCAAGAAAGACATCGAAGCGCAAAGCCAGGTCATCGCGAAAAAGGATAAAGAACTACAGCAACAACAAAAGCAGCTTGAAGTCGCCTTGAAAGGTGTAGGTGTTGACAAAGCATCCGCAGATAAGGCGCAAAAGATAGCCGCTGAAATAAGCAATTCTCGTGATCAGGAATTAAACCAGGCAAAAACGCAGATCGAAAAATTGAACAATGAAGTCAAATTGCTGGCCGAGAAGGAAGGCAAACTGCAACAAGATCTGAACACCACGAAACAAAACAATCAACAGCAAAATGACAACGCTTCGCAAGCACAGAAGGAAGTTGAGTCCTTATCTGCAAAGTTTGAAAAAGAAAAATCGCAGCTTGAAAAGCAACTGACTCAGTCACAAGAAAACGAACAAAAGGCGCAGGCTTTATTGAAAGAAGCCCAGAGTAAAGTATCGACTGTCACGACTGCTTCCGCGCCAGCTGGGGTATCGTCCGTCCATCAACTCGAAAGTCATGCCGCGATCTCCACGTTCTGGGAGCATTTTATTGAAGCCGCTCCACCGGCGCCCGTGGATGACATGCCCATCCCGGATGCACCCTCAGAGAAGTCCAGTGAAACGTGTGATGGTGATATGACACAGGCCGATGCCATGCGATCCGCCTTGGAAGCGGCCCGTGCACAAGTCGACGAGGCGGGCAGGCAAACGACTACCAAAAAATCAAAAGCTACGAAATCCGTGAAAAAAGCGGCATCCAAATCCGCAGGACATCAACCCATTAAAGTCACCAAAGAAACTTTTGAGAAAAAAGAGAGTGCCGACGACGTTAAAAATTCCAAGAAAAAATCAAAGAAGAATGAAAACGAATTTCCCGCTGGCCTCGATGCTGAATCCAAGAAAAAACTTAAGACGTTACGTCGCTTGAATCCCGGTAAAACTGATGAAGAACTGTTGGCGAAAATGGGAAAGAAATCTGCCGTTCAAAGTAAGAGTGACAAAAAGAAAAACTGGTTCTCGTTCTAAGATGTGCCAGGTCAGCCGTTTTCGGCAGCTACAATGTGCGTAACACCGCGCGAACCGGGCTCGCATCAAACCCCACCAGCTTCAACGGCAACGCAATCAACTCGTACACACCATCCGGTACATTCTTCAACACCAGCCCCTCCAGGATAGCCATGTTGTTGGCTAAAAATTTTTGATGCGCAGGCAAATCCTTTGATGAAAAAAGATCGACACTCGGTGTATCAATTCCGATGAGCCTAACTCCTTGCACATGTAAATGGTCGATCAACTCAGGTGACATCGCCGCAAAATCTTCTGAAAAGTTATTCGGATCAGGATAAGTGTCCGTGGCCAACAGCACACGATCAGCCACCACATCCGCTCGAAGGTCGTCGGGGCTCATTCTTGTATTGCGATCAACGGTTACATGTATGACCTGACATTTTCCAAGGTACAATTCAAGACTGCGTTGATCAATGGACTCCGCATTCACGCCGTAATGGTTAGGCCCATCCGCATGGGCGCCGATATGCACGGTCGATCGCAAGGTCGAGAGCGTGATATTCGCCCCATCATTCATATCACAAATGATTTCTCGCGTGAGCGGCGTATCACCAGGCCAAACCGCAAGAGACGTTGTAATTGGCGGGGAGATGTCATAGATCATTAGGTTTTCGACTTTTCGATATTTCAATCTTTCGACAGTTTGAGGATTCTTGTGATTACCAGGGTACCGGTTGATTCGTACCCATACCCGGCCCGAGTAGCATCGCGTTTAACAACAAGCGACCACTCCCCTCAAAATAGCCTCGAAAAAACGGGTCGGCGACAAAGAGAATCAACTGCCCCCGTCCAACGCGTTCCACCGTTGTATAGGCTGTGTGTTCAAATCGTTTACGCGCCTCCGGCCAAAGTAGCCCACTCAAACGCAACTCATCTTTAGAGCGAAATCGCACCGGCATTTGTACAGGATACTTTGCCATCAACGCATATGAACCAGACAACAGCACGGGTAAATTTCGATACGCAACGTCTGGATCATCCCCCGCATCAGCCAGTCCACCTACGCCAAAGGTCAACCAATGTTCCGGGTTCACATTGGTGGCAACGATACTGCCCTGCGGACTGAATAATCGTTCCCACGCATCCCCCCGCTTCAACGACTCTAAATTTTTCTTTGCATCCGATTTTTTATCTTTACTTTCAGCCCCCTTCTGATCCGACGAATCCTTGGACGGCTGAACAAGCGACGACGGATCATCTCCCCATACTTTCACGGGATCGATCGACACATGCATCGCCTGTTGCTCTCGTTGGACCGCTTCTTTATAAATATCAAGCTTATCGAGGACGTCTCGCTTCAATTTCACCTTGCTCATCTTGCGATCTTTACCCGCAAAAAAAGTAGCCGACTGCCCCAGCGCAATCAAGGTGCCACCACTTTGCATCCACTGCTTGATTTTTGTTTTCACGCCGTCACTAAAAATCGCGCTCAGCGCCTGGCCACTCCAGGTATTCGGCAGCACCAGCACGTTATAACTTCTCAAATCTACCCGGCTGATAAACTGAAGGTTGATCGGAGATACGCGCATTCCAATACGCTCATCCAATAGATGCCAGACCGCTCCGAAAGATGTGGTCGAGATGGGCCACTGCGAAGCGATCGCGATACGCGGTTTTTCCAGCAACGTAAATCGCTGCCCGCCCAGATCAGGGCCGTCCTCACTCAACGCGGTATCCAGATTCCAAACTTCAATATCTATCTGCGAAGTCAGCAATTGTAACTGATCCGGCATTGTTTTTGAATTTTCATGACGACGCAGCAATACCGCACCCGGCTCAAATTTGTTTCCATGTATCGTAAATGTTTTTTTAGCGACGCGTAGTTTGTAACCCTGTTCCATAAGTCGAACCATCGCCTGATACACATCTCCACTTCGGCCATCAATCACAAAGCCATAGCTGCCCACGGTATCCGAATTGCCCGCTGTTTGGGTGTAGCTGTCTTTGACCACAACTTCTTCCGCACTGTTCGCCCAATACGCATTCAGACCATAGGCCATGGGGATATTCCACGCCGTAATATCATACGCTCGCGTTCCTCGATGATTTTCTAGGTCTCGCCTCTCATCTTTCAAAAAGGCGTCCGACATACGCGGATCAAATTCCAACATCGAAAGTAACAATCTGCGCAATGGCTGAGCCGCCCGCACTACCATAGTCCCAGAGTCAAAACGCTTTCTCTCATCGAGATGGCCAGCTACATCTTTCACCGCAAACGCATGAAACGGAGCCGCAGCAAATCCAATCTCAACCCCCTGCCGTTTCAACAGGTTTGTAAAGCGTTTCATTTTTTCCTGATCCGTACCCGGCGGCAACAGAAAAACTTCATGACCCGATCGCTGCGACGATACCGCCCACAATCGATCTTCGTAAAAATCTTCGATGAGTTTTCTTTTGTTCGCACGTAGCGATTCCAGATTGGCCAAACTGCTGACCACATGATGATGAACGGCGTCACGATAAGTTAACGTATCCCCCGCTCGTTGCTTGATCGCGGCTCCATTCACGCCGGCTTGTTCATAGAGCATACCAATCGCACCACGCAAGCTTGACCACGCATTCGTATAACCCGGATACCATTCCTCGTACCATTCACGCGTGTAATAACTCCATCCGTGTTGATCAAAGGCACCGGCCTGGTCTTTCGAAAAATTTCGACGCCATGACATGACCGAACCCGACAGATTAGTGTTCAACGGTTCACGCGGCGGCTCAAAAAGGTAAGTATCCAGTGAACCCATCTCATGTGAATCGACGACCAGGTGTGGATTCCACTGACCCATTACCACCGCTCGTCCACGCGTCTCCGGGTGAACGTGCATCAACCAGTCACGATTCAGATCAAACAGATAATGATTGCCTCGACCGGCGGACCACAGCCCCCGGTGTTGCATCGACTGGTAATCTGAATTGGGAACTTTTCCGACCAACTGTTGTAGTTGAGACAAATATCGTTCGCGTCCGTCCGGATTCATCATGGGATCGATATGAATCACCAGCTCTTCGCGCATACGCTGCGTTTGTAAATCCTTTCCCGCCGCCAATTGATACGCCACCTGTAATGCAGCGTCCGTGCTGGAGAGTTCATCGCCATGAATTGAGTAAGCCAGCCATGCGACACCCGGAAGCGTATTCAATATCCGTTGCGCTTCGGACGGATCACTCAGCGTTCTCGGATCTGCCAGTTTGGCGTTGGCTTGGCGTATGGAATCGAGTTTACCGTGATTCGACTTGCTAGTGATGGTTAAATAATAGAGCGGGCGGCCTTCGTGCGACTTTGCATAGGATGTCAGCGTCACCCTGTCTGAAGATTCTGCCAACGCATGTAAATATCGAACCGCAGGTTCGTACCGTACCGCCCCATCACCGATGCGGTGGCCAATAACAGAGTCGGGTGTGGGGATGCGATGGTCCAGTGAGTCTGGATTCACGAAGGGTTTGAATTGTTTTGTGTGCTCAATCTCTGCACCCAGCGTGTAAGACGAATCGTTGTCCGAAAACCATACGAGCAAGCACATCACGATCAGCGTAAACCCCAACGCCTTACCCCGAACAACATACCCGACGTCGAAATAGCAATTTAATGGTTGTGCGATCAACAGAAACTCCTTCATCAATAAATTTTATGTTCCCAAGCGAGTAGAAACCCAATCCATAAAATCGTGGTTTGATCCTTTGAGAATGCATTATAAGAGCAATAATTCAACCCGGCGTCAAATACCGGACCAAGGGAATTGGTTTGCACGGATGCACACGGCAGGTCACAATAAAAATAATCGTGAACCATGAAACCACCGACAACCCGGCCCCCAACGACTTGCCAAGCGAATCATCCGATCAATTCGGCAAGCCAGATTCTGGAAAACACATCACCGGCATCATGCTTTTGCTCGGTGCGGCTCTCCTATGGAGCTTAAACGGTGCATTGATCAAACTGCTTACCCTCAACGGAGACGGGCCAGACGGAGTGACCATCGCGTTTTATCGATCACTCATCGCGGGCTTGTTCTTAATCCCCTTCGCGAAAGGAAAATTCCACACATTAAGATCAAAACCACGCTCCACCGCTCGTAAAACAGGTGAGCTTGACGCTAGCGGTACTCCATCCACACCACCGCGCGGATGGATCATCCGCCCGGCGGGTATAAGCTGTGTCGTATTTTTTACAGCCATGACGCTATGTTTTGTCGTAGCCAACATCCACACAAAAGCCGCCAACGCCATCATATTACAATACACCTCCACGTTCTGGATCTTCGGATTGTCCCCGCTCATCTTAAAGGAAAAGCCTCGCCTGAAGGATTTGTGGATTTTGGCGATCGCGATGATGGGAATCATCATTATTTTTCACGGCAATGCCGCCAACGATTTATTTGGCCTGATGATCGCTCTGGGTGCGGGTTTGTTTTTCGCGTTACTCACCCTCATGATTCGACAGATGCGTGACTCAAACTCCGCTGCGGTGATGGTGTTAAACAATCTGGGATCGGCACTTTTGCTTTTACCGTTTGCGCTATGGGCTGGCGATTTGATGCTCAACCAGCGCGAGTGGATACTCATTACCATCATGGGTGTTGTTCAATTTGGAATACCTTATTACCTTTACACACTTGGCCTGGTTAAAGTGCGAGCGTATGAAGCAGCACTGATCACTTTAGCAGAACCCATACTCGTTCCCGTGTGGACTTATATCGCGGTGAAAGAAATTCCAAACACCGCAACTTTTTTCGGGGGTGGCACTATTCTATTGGCTCTGCTATTGTTCGTACGAACAGCCACCCGGAAACGAAAAGGGTTTAACTTATGAAACACAAAGCGATCGTATTGGGATGCGGCATGGTCGGATCAACCATGGCCAGAGATCTGGCAGTGGATCCAGACTTTGATGTTTCCATTGCAGACCTCAGCGATCAAAGCCTACAAAAACTAAATGCTGATTTATCCATCCACACCATCCAGGCCGACCTGAGCGATCCAATCGTGATCC
>CBDTZI010000010.1:0-19347 GCA_965364865.1 uncultured bacterium
GATAAAAGGGCTTTTTTTCGCTCAGGGATGACGTTAAACAATGAGTGCAATCATAGATATTAGCAATGCCTATCCGATTCCTACGGGACCGAAGTCAATTTACAGCCCGTCGAGAGCTTCTCAGGCTTTATCTGCCAAGCAGGAAGACTCGGTCGAAATATCAAATATCGGACGTTCTCTAGCAAACGCAAACGACGTATCCAGTTTGAGTAAAGCTCGCTTACAAGCGGTGCGCAAGGAAATCGAAAACGGTACCTTTGAAACACCCGAACGCCTCAACGGGACCGTAGACCGATTGATCCAATTTTTAGGCTAATCGCCTTACCTCTTTTTCCCAACATTTCAAAGTGAAGTTATAAGTTCTGGATAATGTGCGCAAGCACGTTCCGGTCTTATTGCGCAAAGCTTACAAATTTTTCTTAGGTAAAGCCTCTTTTCAAAATAAATCAAACGTTATCACACCTGCGTTTTTTTGCGTAAATAAATGTTACTATCGGACCTGTTCAACGACAGTTCACGAAGTTAAAGCCGGACATGATTACAACTTCTTTTCATCCTCAATCCAAATTGAATTGTAAACTCCAGTAGGTCTAAAATCCTAAGTGGGATTGACGTTACATGTGACCCAGAGGGTAAGAAACAAATGTCCTATATCGATTTACAATCAAGCCTGCGCGATTGGCCTTATGATCCGGAGAAGATTTCCGTACGAAAAATTCTCGGAGCGGATGGTATTGTCAGGCTACAAATGCGTGTAGAGCTGGGAATCATACAGATGGAAGCGGAGGGTCGCCCCGACGGACTTCATCCTTATGGCTGCGATTCACTCCTGGCCTATCATCAAAAACGCCTTGATAAGTATCAGCAACGCAACGGTACAACGCTGGGCTATGCGCTCAGTCCACAGGATTGTTATTCGTTGCGGTTGGAGGCGGCGCTGTATTACAGACGCTATGTCTCCTACTTCGTGCTGGAAGAGTTTGACAACCTGGTCAAAGACACCGGCAACAGTTTGACCATCATAAATCTATGTAGCGAGTATGCGATGGAGGCGGAGGATCGCAACGCACTGGAAGAATTTCGAGCGTATGTTCTGATGATGAATACGCGCGGTCTGGCCTACAAGGCAATGGAAGAAAAAGAGCCCGCCAGCGCCTTGGCTCACGTCAACCGTGGCATCCTGGAAATCAACGCGATTTACGAAACCATCGGCAAGCTGGATCTGGCGGAAGAGAGCGAAGAGTTGAAAATACTGCGCAATCTTGCCAGGGAATTATGCGATCAAATGCCCGAGGACTCTGTCCTGGCTACGCGAAAAGCGCTGCGGGAAGCGATCGACAAGGAGCATTTTGAAGAAGCGGCTCGGCTACGGGATAAGCTCAGCCAATATAGTGAAACCAGCAGTCAGGCCAACCCGTTGTAATCATTTCATCGTTCTATCATCACCCACCCCAATCGTGAATTCATGGCCTGAAACTCGCTACATTTTCATCGCCAACCAATCATGCTATACTCAATCTCTCGACGCTCCTGGAAAACATTATGATTGTTTTTCAAGGGGTGTATTCATACATGTAAAACATTGTTTTTTGGCAGGTTTGACGAATGAAAATATCATTACTTCTTCCGGTTCTTGGCATCATCGCGTTGTTGTCTGGTTGCACAAACAAAAAAATTGAACTCCAGGAAACCCACTGGCCCGGTGGTAATATCGAAATTCGGACCGAGGGATATTTCGAAGACGACGATCTGTTTATCCCCCACGGTAAAAAAGAAGGCTGGTACGATAACGGTGAACTGCGCATGGTGATACAATATGAAGACGGCGTAGAGCATGGTTCACGAACCGTGTGGTATGAAACCGGACAGATGTGGTCACAGGGCAGCTACGATCAAGGCAAGCCTGACGGAGTCTGGACCGTCTGGTGGGGGAACGGGTTCAAGCAGCGAGAGTGGCATATCATCAAAGGCCGATGGCATGGCACGTTCACGGAATACCATAACAACGGTGAGAAGAAACTTGAGTTTGAATATATCGACGGCAGAAAACAAGGTCCGTATACGCTTTGGGACGAACAGGGAACGGTCGTACGGATCGGCGAATATGTTGACGACATCAAACAGCCTCAATAATACATGATGTTTTCACTCTTTTTATCAGAACTATTTATTCATGGCAACCATCGCTTCAACACTTCAATTACCCCTTCCATAGGCCGATAGACCTTTCGTGGCTACATCAGCCACACTATGAAAGGGTATTGTAAATGTCTATTGCTTCCACTCCAGCCGCACCCATAAAAGATCCATCCCAAACGACGTCCAACGAAACGGCTCAAAGTTCGCCGATCGATTTTGATCGAGTCACGGACGAACAGTTTCAGATCGCAGCGGATCACATGAAACTCGAAAGTGAGATCCAACTGATTTTGCGATCCCCTTACCGCGAACTGGTGGTACAGGTTCCGGTACGTATGAATGATGGCCGGCTGGAAATGTTTCACGGGTATCGCGTGCATCATAACGCCGTGCGCGGACCTTATAAGGGCGGTATCCGTTATCACCCGGATGTCAATCTGAACGAAGTGCGTTCGTTGGCGTCGTTGATGACCTGGAAAACCGCGATCGTGGATGTTCCGTTTGGCGGAGCCAAGGGCGGCGTGACCTGCGACCCCACGAAAATGAGCCGATCAGAATTGCAGGCGCTGACGCGCGGGTTCACTCAAAAAATTGATATGTCATTGGGCGTTTATCGAGACATTCCCGCACCCGACGCCGGCACCAATGCGCAGGTGATGGCCTGGATGATGGACGAATATGGCAAGAAGCATGGCTACACACCCGCGATTGTTACGGGTAAGCCGGTTAACCTCGGCGGATCGCTCGGACGCGAAGAAGCCACGGGGCGCGGTGTGATGATTATCACGCGTGAAGCCTGCAAAGCCGCAGGCATTGAACTCAAAGGGGCACGCGTCGCTATACAGGGATTTGGCAATGTCGGGTCGTGGACGGCGCGATTATTGGCGGACTGCGGTGCAACCATTGTAGCAGTATCCGATGTGACTGGCGGTATTTTCAAAGAAGACGGCCTGGATATTTCCCAGGTATCCGATCACATTCGTTCGACCGGTTCGGTCGTGGATTTTGCAGGTTCCAAAACCATTGATAACGAAGAATTGCTTGGGCTGAACGTTGACATCTTGATCCCAGCGGCGATGGGTGGAGCCATCACTCGCGATAACGTGGACAACGTCAAAGCCAAACTCGTTGTCGAAGCAGCCAACTCACCGATTACGCCACGAGCCGATGAAAGTCTGCGATCAAGAAACATCATGGTCGTACCAGACATCTTAGCCAACGGCGGCGGCGTCACCGTTTCTTATTTTGAATGGGTACAAAATCTTCAACAGTTCCAGTGGAGTCATCAGCGTGTCAATGAGGAGCTGGAACGCAAGATGGTCAACGCATGGAACACAATCCATAGCCGAGGATTGAAAGAGGGAACACCGCTGCGAATCTCCGCTTATGTCGAGGCCCTGCACAAAGTCGCCGAAGCCACCCGTCAGCGGTTTTAAGCCATAACGCCTGGTAAAATTGAATAGATTGTAATCCCCTGCACCCTGATTAAATCAATCGGGGTGCAGGTTTTTTATACTCACAAGCGTTATTTACAAGCTCTTAATGCCAATTCCTATCTACATATTTTAGTTGCATTTCCTGTCCGATTTGGGTATATTTGAAGCGTTATTTGGATCAATCGTACCACACGACACGAAATGGTGTGTTATGAGAGTCTATCAACACTTCGTTACGTCTTTTTTTGGAGACCGTGACATGACCCACAACCCATCCGCGCAGACACTACTGGGTAAAAATCTCGTTTATTGTTTATGTATATCTTTTTCCATACCCGTGTTCGTAGCGCAGCAAGCGGCGTATGCGCAGACACCGACCATCGACGTCAAACTGGTTCCGATACGCTCGGACAATACCAACGATATCGTTTTTGGTACTACAAATAAAATATTTACGACTGCGGGCAGCCGGGTCTGGTTTGAAATTTATTACAGCAACTGGGCCCCAGAATTACTCATGGGTGTGCAATTTACTGTAGATGCAAATCTGTTTTCCAATGGAATCGGAGAACCCATTGCTCCGGCTTTTGAAACTTGCACGACCGATTCAGATTGCGAAAATGCTTTTGATCCCGGCGGTACATGTACATTATCTGGACCATTTCCTGGACCACCACCCAATCTTTACGGAGAGAATACATGTCGACCTGGTTTTATTACCGAAGGCAGAGACGATGATATCCCATTTGCAAATGGCGGCCCTTTCTTCATCAGCGACGCTCGAACAGCCAATGCGTTTATTTCATTTGGCCAGGCTAAAATATTAGATGCGCCTAAGTCTGATCCGGGATTTGATGTTTATGGCGGAACGCTGGTGATGGATGTACCGGAAGGTGCATCCGGTATTTATACGTTAAACTTTACATCCAGTACTGAACCGGATAGTAATGCCAGCACAGCTTTTGTGAACAGACCTGGCGACAATTTAGAGGTGAATATTCAAAGTACACCTGCCATGATTGTGTTAGGTGGCAATATTTGTTGTGATTTTAACAAGGATTGTATTGATACAGACTTCGATGTTTGCATCGGAGGGATTATCACAACCGGACATTGCGATAGCGATTGCAATGCGAATGGAACATCTGATATTTGTGAATTAGCCTGGTTTGTTCAAGATGATTGCAATGGAAACGGCCAACTCGACGAATGTGATATTGCTGAAGACCCCACATTGGATTGTAATTACAACAATCTTTTAGATGAGTGTGACATAGCGAGTGATCGAAGCGACGATTGCAACGGGAATAACATCCCCGACGACTGCGAGGGATTGCTCACGCTCGGTGCGGATTGCAACGGAAATGGGGTTTTGGATGAATGTGACATCGCCGATGAATTTAGTTTTGACGAAGACCTAAATTGCGTTCCCGATGAATGCGATATAGAAATTGCTCCACTCGCAGAGCCGATTCCACATCCAAAAAGTCGTTATATTTCGTTTGTTCCAACGAATACCGGATGTAACACGGTAGTACGAGTTACGTTATCCAATCTACCGGATTTTCCATCTTTTGCAGAACAATATCGCTGGGTCGGTCCACCTCAAAAATATTTTGACACTCTGAGCTCTAACCTGATGTTTACGGCTGCGAAGTTACAGTGCGAGCCATACTACATGGACTGGAGTACCGTCGGATTAGTCCATGTTTACGGACCCGCCATCGTACCCGGTTCTGAGTATGAGGTTCAACAATTTATGGATACCATTTGTATCCCTGAGGTAGATTGCTATACGAATCCTTTAGTGGTGCAAACGGGTAAATGGGGAGATGTGATTGCACCGTTTGACGATGGAAGTGAGCCACAACAGCCGAACATCGCAGACGTGTTGGCAATCGTTGACAAATGGCTGGGCTCACCCGATCCGCTCAAGACACAGGCTCAACTACAACCGCATATCATCGATCCAACTGTGGGTGCAGGCATTGCAGATATTTTGAAATGCGTCGACGCCTGGCTGGGTGTGTCCTATCCATACTCCGGCCCGAACACTTGTGGTCCGTAATAATTTGGCGCAACCGATTCAGGTAATCCAGGCTTTATTCATCACATCGTCAGAAAGTAAGTCGGGTCATCGACCCGACAAAAAAACATCACCTCCTTTGCAGTACACATTTTGTAACGTCGCCCCCAGCTGGGGGTCTGTGACCCTTGTGGGCGGCGCATGATCCGAACCGCGCCCGTGAGGAAGCGGCTAAAGAACCCTTTCACTGTACAAATAATGTAAATCTTCTACAATTTTGAGTGATGAACAAGGAAAGGGGCTCAATATGAGCAGCAAACAACAATTAGGGAAGTTAGAAAAAATTGATGTTCGTGAATATTGGGCAAAAGAAGATAAAAACTTCACACCATGGCTCGCTCAAGAGGAAAATATCGCTCTGTTGGGTGACGAGATCGGCATAGAGCTTGAGGTGCAACAAACAGAGCAACACATTGGACCCTTTCGTGCAGATATCGTTTGTGTGGAAACAACCTCAAACCATAAAGTATTAATCGAGAATCAACTGGAAAAAACAGATCACTCTCACTTGGGTCAAATACTAACTTACGCAGCAGGGCTTGATACAACGGTAATCATCTGGATTGCCAATGAGTTTACCGATGAACATCGAGCTGCTCTTGATTGGTTAAACAACATCACAAATGAGACAGCTCATTTCTTTGGTATTGAAATCGAATTGTGGCGGATTGGAGATTCACCAACTGCACCGAAATTCAACGTCGTCGTAAGGCCAAACGAATGGAAAAAAACGGTCTTGACCTCAGATAAATTAACTACAACAGAGCAATTATATCTCGAATACTGGACAGCATTTCGTGATTCATACAAGGATAGTAAAACACCTATTCGAATAGGTAAAGCACTTGCGCAATCATGGCTGACATTTCCTGTTGGACGTAGCAAATTTTCTCTGTGGGCCAGTATTAGTAACCAGAAAAAAACTATAAATATCACACTGTCTATCAGCGGAGAAGATCGGATTTCTTATTTTTTCCTTCTTCGACAACAAAGAGATGAAATCGAAAAACAAACAGGCATGCAGCTGCAATGGCTCGAACATAAGGACAAGAAAGAAAGTCTCATTCGGAGAACCTATAAAGATGTAGACCCATCAGAGGAATCGAACTGGCCTGAGCACCATAATAGGATTTTTGAAACCTTGGAGTTATTTCACTCGACATTCGCACCGTTAATCAAGGAATTGGATGCGACAGAATGGGAACCTGAACACTTACAAACATAAAAGTTAGGAACGAGAAGGAATTCTCGACAAAGAAAAGACACCCCCCTCAATCCCCCCTTAGTAAGGGGGGAAGCTTGTTTGGCCGCCCACAAGGAGTCACAGACCCCCGGCTGGGGGCGACGTTACATGTGACATAAAGAAATTGTCAATATACTTAGGGGCATACTTATTGGCTTACTTATGGACTTGCTCATGAACTTTCAATCAATCAAACTCATCATTCTGGACGTGGACGGAGTGTTAACCGGTGGCACGATCACCATGGACGCTGACGGTGAGTCGGTCAAAACGTTCCACGTTCAAGACGGGATGGCCATCAAACTCTGGCAGCAGTCCGGCGGTCAAGTGGCGATCCTGACCTCCCGTAAACATCCGGCAGTTCTCAAACGAGCGGCGGAGCTGGGAATTACACAGGTCCATACCGGGGTCGAGGACAAACTGGCGGGCTATGAGAAAATTCTCGCGACGAATGGCCTGTCCAACATGGAGGCCTGTTATGTGGGGGACGATCTTCCCGATCTGAAACCGTTGGCGAAATGTGGATTCGGTGTGGCGGTCAACAATGCGGTCCCAGCCATCAAACGAAGGGCGAAATATATTACGCGTCGCAGCGGTGGTATCGGAGCGGTCGCGGAAATAGTAGAATTCCTGCTTCGTAAACAGAAGAAATGGACCCAGACGTTGACGGGAAAAGTGTAGGTTTACCATCAGACAACATCGCACCAGACAATCCAGGCAACGGACCCGCTATCGCGGATCAAGCATCCTGCGCACCTTGGTGGTGGCGTCAGCTACGCTGGCGATCCTGCTGGTCGTCTTTTCCATGTACCAGTTTGGACAAATCGAGAAAGAAACGCCCACGACCAAACGCAAACCTCGATTGCCCTCGCCACGGACCCAGGCGCTTCTAAACGAAGCATCCACCACCCCGATGGCGGTCGGCGAAGAGGGCGGATTTCTCGGCGCGGGTCGGGACATCAAACTCACCATCTATTCCCGTGAAGGCCAACGCGCCCGGCTGGAGATCGAGGTGCGCGACTGGACACCCAAACCCGGCGCCGCCAACGAATTTATTCTGATCGATCCCATCGCACGCATGCGTACCAAAGATGGGAACGCGGTACGCATCAAAGCCAAACGCGGAGTGCTGGAAGCTAAGCGTCATGGTGGCGGCAGTCTCGATCCACAGCGTGGCCGACTGTCCGGCGGCGTCATCATTGAATTTGATCGACTCAACGAAAAACAACGGGCGGCGCTACCCGAAAACCAACGCACCCCCACTCCCGCACAACTGATTCGCGTGACCACCGAAGAAATTGAGTTTGACCTGGAGTATTCCAAACTGATCATGCCCAGTCGCGTCGAACTGATGGCTTCGGACGTTGAATTTGTTGCCCATGATCTGGAAATTCGATTCAACGACGATGATGACAGCATCGAATCGTTGCGTGTTTCTCAAGGCGGCCGAATCACCTTGCGCGGCGCGGGCGACTCACTGGGTTTGTCCATGCCCGGCATGGACACTGCAGCGGAACAACATTTTACCGTAGCCCAGTGGCTTCATTCGACGATGCAAGCTGCGCTGGATGCAAACCTGAAACCCCCCACAGAAGAAACCACCGTCGCCGCTGCGACAGCGGATCAACCGTCGGCGTCCCAGAAACAGGAAGTCGTAGACGGTGTACCGGTGTTCAGGCCTGACGTGGAGGAAAAAAATCTTACCCGACCGGAAATCAGATATTTCGCCCGCTTTGAAGGAGATGTGTTGGCTCGGCGGATGAATGGCGATCAAACCAGCGCGAAGTTACAAGCGGATCTGCTGGAAATGATTCGTGAATTTTCTCACCAGGACAAGGATCGTATGCGATCCGCACCCGACAAGAATTCTGAGGATCCAACACAATCGAACGCACCTCCATCCCCGCCGGAAGAAGTGGTGTTGACCTGGTCGAAGCGACTGGTGCTTGAGGCCATTCGGCCCGGTGATCAGCGATGGGGTAAAGAATCGAAGGATACCATTACCGCCATCGGAACACCGGCGCGGCTTTCTCATCCCGACGGAGATGCGACCTGTTTGAAATTAGTTTTTCGCCCCAAGGGAGATGAGGTCTGGTTGTGGGGTGATGATGATTCACCCGCGATTGTTCGTTCTGTCGATCAGGGAAAAATGATTGCCAACATGATCTACACCAAACGTGCGGGCGATCGATTTGAAATCAAAATGGATGGACCCGGAGCGTTACAACCTGCCGGCAATCGAATTTCTTCTTTGACTTCATCCGCGGGCACGCAGGATCAAACCCAACCCGCGACCACCACCAATGGCACCTTGATTACCTTTGCCGATCGATTTGAAGCGCACGGCAGCGTTCTCACCAAAACCATCCTCAACTTCACGGGCGGATTGGTTTCGCGAAAGTTTCGCATTCTCAACACCGCCAAGATTACTGGCCACGCCAACATACTACAAAAAGATACGAACATCGAAAGCGATACAATCACATTGACTTTCGGTGCGCTTCATTCCAACCGAGACATTCAACAAACGATAGAAAATCTGCATGGTCAAGGTCACGTTCGCATGACGCAAGACCTGAACCTGCTCACCTGCGATGAAATCGATGTTCGCCTCGCCACCACCAAGGATGGCCGCATTTACCCCTCCGTCGCCACCGCTATCGGACAGGTGGAAGCGGTACAGGGTCAGCGAATCATTAAGGCCGCCGACAAACTGATCATCGATTTCGCGATGACCCCCAAACCTTCGCCAAAGCAACAAAAAGAGGAAACTCAAAAAGTTGCAACGAGCGACAAACAACCGGACGAGCGGGAAGAGCCGAAAGATCGCGTCGCGACGAACGACGAAACCGATTCGATGCAGGTTGGCATTCAAAGACTTCGCGCGTTTGTGGATGTTTCGGTACTGGATACAAGTCAGAATATGGAACTCTCCGCTCACTCGCTGGACTGCAAATTAAACGGTCAAGAAATCGAGTCCGCGGTCGTCAAGGGCTATCCGCAACGAGCCGCCACTGTGCAACTCGACACGTTTTCGATGACCGGCCAGGAAATCAAGTTTAATGTCATCGATCAATGGGCAGAGGTGCCCGGCCATGGTCGCATGACCTTTCTTTCGCGCAAGGATTTGAACGGTAGAAAGCTTTCCGACGCCGTACCCATATCTATATCGTGGGGCAACTGGATGAAATATCGGGGCCGGGAAAATCGCGCGGTCTTTGACGGACAGGTACATGCGACTTCTCAAACCACGACCACGTTTGACTGTAACCGACTGGCGATCGAATTTGACGACGTAAAAGAAAAAGTTGCCGTCGCCCAGGCCCCCCCGGGAAAAAACTGGATGAACTCTCTGGGCGTGATCAAACTGATCAACCCCATGCAAAAAAGCAAGCGTAAATCATCACGTTCCAAGCCTCGATTTTCCAAGGAACCTGCCTTTATATTGGCTACAGGGAATGCCGTTGCCTTGACATCCGAAATCGACCCCGCTACCAAACAATTGAAAAGTCGTGCTCGCATTACAGGCCCTACCCTGTCGGTGAATCTTCGCCCGGACGTTTCCAAAATGTTGATTGAGGGCGAAGGCAGTTTACAGATGGAAGATTTTCAGCCCGCAAAGCCTATGATTAAAAAAGTCTCCCTGGGATCCAGCGGAGGTGACCTGTTTGACGTGGATAACGATGAAGGGCCTTCCAAAACACTCATCACCTGGAAGGATTCAATGTGGTACGATTTTTCCATCGACCAGACACGATTTGAAGGTGATGTCGAATTAAAATATTTCAGCGGCGATGCCCTTCAACAATTTTTCGGCGGCAAGAAACCCTCAGCCAAAAAAGACGGGTCCGCTCCATCTGGGCGAGCTACCTTTTTATCTGCGGATGTATTAACGGTTGATTTTCTTGATCGCAGTCAGCGAGCCAGGCAAAAAGCGGATCGCCGTGTGGGTCGAATCAGCACCAATTCTCTGCGACAGTTTCAAGCCACGGGCAATGTCACCTTGCAGGACCAAAGCGAAGGTCTTTCGTTGTGGTCGGATCGATTGATCTACGAACGGCAAAGACGTTTGCTGGCGATTTATGGTACCGATTTCCGCAAAGCCAAGATTATCAAACGCTCAACGAATAAAATGCCATACCAATTATCCGCAAAGCACATCTTTTATAATTTAGGTACGGGTGAAATCGAAGTGCTCGAACCCAAAGCATGGGGACAGTAACCCATCAGGATTTTCCCCTGTAACTTTATCCTGCTTAACATTTTTGAAAAATAAGTGTTTTATTTGGCCTAATCATTTGCCTTGACACTGAACCGTGGCAATAATCGTGTAAGCAGAGAAAAGTGATTTGATTCAAGCTGGGGTGGCAGACTGAGATCGTATAATGCAGTCCGGCTTTCCCGTTGAACGTTATATCTTGTACTTGTCGGCTTTTTGGTAGTCGATTGTTTTTGTTTTATCATCTCCCCTTAAAATGCAGGTTTTCTGCGCGCTACGATTGTGATGTCAACCAAATTCTATGGTAGCGAAGCATTCTCAAATACCGTCATTTTGTAACGCAACCTGATTGTCTTCGCTGCGTTAACCGTCGGCTGTAACGTCGAGACTTGTCACCGGCGCAGGAGGTTTGTGCGCTATTTATCCGGGGCGACGCACCGCTTGGCCGTTGATGAAGATATGAAATACTGTGGGGACGGGCGTATTGTAGAGGCCGAGGTGTCGAATCGATCTCGTTGATGTTGGGGAACAGATCGTTCAACGAGCGGTTCAAAGGCCTTGGTGATTGGCGCTTTCCGAAGGGGAAAGCTGTCATGGTGGAGCTTGGATGCGGCGGTGATTTTTATTCCCCCCTTCCAGGCAACACTTTTTTCCAAAACAATGGATTGACAGTTTATAACATCAGATAATCGTTACCATTCCACCCTGCAAAATAAGTCTATTTTCGTGAAAAAGCTGAATGGCTTTAGGATAGGCAATACATTCCTGTACGAAGACACGATCAGCCAGCGACTGGGTCGAATCGTTGGTATACACGGAAACTTCCCGCTGCAAAATAATCGGTCCGTGATCGTATTGATGATCGCAAAAATGCACAGTGCAGCCGCTGACTTCTCGCCGATCCCGAATCACGGCTTCGTGTACCCGTATTCCGTACATGCCGGGGCCACCATAATCGGGCAACAGCGCGGGATGGATGTTCATCACCCGGCCAATCATCTCATCGGGGATGTGCCACATGCTTAAAAAACCGGCCATACATACCAGGTCCACCCCGGAAACCGCCTCATACAATCGATCATGAAACGAAGCGCCGCTGGCGTCATTAGAATCGCGAGGCGAGATGATCTGCACGGACATGCCCGCATCCTGAGCACGCTTCACTCCCGCCGCATCGCCGCGTGAGCTGATGACAGTCTGGATTTCGGCCTGCAAATCACCTGTGCGAATCTGCTCGTGAAGATTGAGCAGTGTTCGTCCACCGCCGGAAATCAACACAGCCAGTTGCAAGGGTTTTTTCGTCATCGTGATCAAAGAGTAAAGCGTTTCACCGCTATGGGCAAGGTTTGAATGATTACTGGCTTATGATCCGCTTGCCAATGGATGATATTGTGCGGTAGAATAGGCTCAGACCCAGCGTTGGAATGGAGGCCGGCGTATGCTTCAAAAAATGCGCAGACGAAAATCTTATCGAGCCCATCCCTCGCTACGCCTGCCGGTTCACAAACGTTTCCTGTCACGCAAGAACCATCGACCCGCTCTCGAACAACAGGAATTTGATTTTCATAAGGATGGAGATCGTTCACAAACCAGTACAAGAGATATCCTTACAGACAAACTGATTAAATCGGCACCGGTTGCGGTGGTGTCGGCGCTGATTGGATTATCGATTGCGATGGCCATGTCCGGCGTGGTGAATCACTTGCAGATGCTCTATGTACCGCGTGGGTTTGTTATCGGCGCGATTTTGGGTGGATCATTGATGGCCTTGTCCGTGGGTGTGGGTGTGCCACAACGATTTGCGATGTGGATTTGTATTTCCGCGTGGCGACGATTTGTAGCCCAGGGAAAACCATCGGAAATGTCCAATATGTTGATTCATCCCGACATCGCAGATCGACCTTTGTATTGGATGGTCTTATCCGTAATCGCTTTGATGGGAGGATTGGCGGCGGCTTTGTTGCCGATGGGTCTCTATTTTTGTTCTTCGATATACGATTGGTTACAAGCTCATTTTGTCTGGTCTTCAGTGCCGCTGGAATTGTTACACATTGGAATTTCGTTTGTGGTCACGCTGGTCCCGCTTGGATTGTTAGGGATCGCACTATCCTGTGTACACCACTTGAGTTGTCCCTATGGTCGATGGGAAACGCTCGCCACCGGCTGGTTGTTGATCGGGGCGGCTGTGGGCTGCTGGATGGGGGAGGGGTTATCCACCTCCATGTTGCTGGTTGCTTCTTCGTTGCCTGCGTTTCTCGTGACGCTGATCGCAACGGGCGTCAGCTCTTCGCGTCATTTTCAACTCGCACGACCCAGACAGGACGCCGCGACCTGGCTACCCCTGCGTAGCGACCGATGGGGCGGATCATTGCGTGCCAGCATCGTAGCGGTTGGCGGCGGAAGTGCGTGCGGCTTATTGATATGGGTCGGCGAACTGCAGAACAACATATCCACATCCACCGTTCTATTTGAGATGTTGTGCTCTCTGGGGGTCGGCGTGTTGGTTGCTTGTAAGACGAAAAAAGCAGGACTTCGATCCGTGGGTGGGTTTGGTGTGGCGTGCGCCACAGCTGGAATCGTCGTGGCGTCCTCGAGTGCGTTCATCAATCGTTTTGATTCTGCAACTTTTCTCACTTTTACAATTCCCGCTTGCGTTGCGGTTTTTGCGATCGGATATGCCACAGCGTATGGTCGAAAAACATTACTGGCGCGCGTAGCCAGTAAATCGACCACCGGTGCACGCATAATGGCCCGGCTGTTATTTTGTGCCGCGATCACCATTTGGATCGGCGTGCCGGTCATGATGAAGCTGGTGGGTGTCTCGGCTACACTTGTGATGCTCGCCCTGTCATTGCTGGCGATAGGCGGCCTCCTGATTATTCACGAGCCGACCTATTCCCAGCGAACGCGCCGCCTTCGACTCTGGGGTGTGTATGGATCAATCGCGGTGATGATCATACTGGCTTCGTTATCCATCAACCCGTGGCGATCCAAAAGCAATACGCCATCGACAATACTGAAAAACGCCGTCACGCAGCAACTCACCCATACATAATCCGATCCACCCATAACTTACCATTGATTCATCATTCTCCTTTTCCGATAAAACATTGCTTTTGAGCACAAACACAAAATTCATACGAATCTCTATGGAGACCTGTCATGCAAATAAAAAAATCGCTCTATCAGTATTCTCCGTTGCGTTGGCTGGAGAGAATCCTGATTGTTGTGGTGCTGTTAACCTGCCTGCACGTGTGGACCGGACCCTTCACCCTGCTCAACAAGGCCCAGGCCCAGCTTCCGGACAGCGCAAAACAACGCATCATGCTGCTGGAAGAGACGCAAAAAACCAATAAGCTGTTACGCGAAATCAAGCAGATCCTGCGTGACGAGACGCTTCATGTGCGTCTTCAAACCGCCGATAACTAAGCGTAAACCTTGCTGATTTTCAGGTTTAGGTTCGTTACGGATATGAATATGAAGACTCCTCTAAAAAAAATAAGTTGTACGATCGCGGCATGTGTGTTGATCCTTGCATCCCACGCGCAAGGTCAGGATCACCCGGAAAATCCCAAACCCAACGGCAAGGATGCGATTGTCAAGTTGAGTGATCAGGGCAGAGTCGAACTGCATGTAGCTGAGATGAAGTTGTCAGCTGTACTGAGATTATTATCCTTAAAAGGCAAACGCAATATCATTGCCTCTCCCAATGTCAAAGGCACCGTAACCGCTAACCTCTACGGCGTGACGTTTGATGAAGCGCTCAATTCGATCCTGATCCCCAACGGCGCCATTCATCGTCATGTGAAAAATTTTATTTATGTGTATACCATCGACGAGCTACGGGTCATTGATGCCGAAGCGCTGGGCAAGCCCCTCACCCATGTGTTCTCACTCAACTATATCACTGCGATGGACGCCAAACTGTTTGTCGATCCCATCATCGGCGACGACTATGCCACATCCGTATCACCTTCGATCTCTGCAGACCTTTCAAGCTCACCCGATGACGGCGGCGGACAAAGCGATGCGGGTCAGGATTACCTGATCGTCACCGCTCCACCGGAAAAACTCCGCGAAGTCGAAAATATTCTTAAGCAGATCGATATCCGACCCAAACAAGTCCTGATTGAAGCTACGATTTTGCGGGCGGCCCTCACCGATCAAAACGCACTGGGGATCGATTTTTCGCTGGTGGGCGGGGTTGATCTCGAACTCCTCGGAGCCAGTTCACCCGGATTGGCCAGCCTGTCACTTGGTCAACTTCCCCAGGATCGATTTGAACGGTTCAACGCAGCCGCGACGACGGACCTGGCCAGCAATGTCACCGACGGCGGATTAACCATCGGCGTCATCAAAGATCAGGTGGCTATTTTTGTCCGCGCGTTGGAACAGATCACCGACACCGTTGTGGTTGCCAACCCGAAAGTGCTCGCACTCAACAAACAAAAGGGACAGATCATCGTTGGTCGTCGCGACGGATACATCACCACCACCGTCACCGAAACGCAGGCGATTCAATCGGTAGAATTTCTGGAAACCGGAACCCAACTGATTTTCAGACCCTTTATCGGAAACGATGGATATATCCGCGTGGAATTGCACCCCGAAGACAGTGTCGGATTCGTCAATGCCCAAGGCTTACCCTCCGAACAAACCACCGAAGTGACCACCAATGTCATTTTGCGCGACGGAGATACCATTCTCATCGGAGGATTGTTTCGCGAAGTCACCACCGACAAACGATCCCAGGTTCCATTCTTTGGCGACATCCCGGTGTTCGGACAACTGTTTCGATCCAACGAAGACACCACCACGCGTGAAGAAGTCATTATCCTGTTGACCGTACAGATCGTGAAAGATCGAGAAAGTTACGTCGACGCCTCACGCGGGCAGATGTAAAACATTGAACGAACACGTGTGGGTGTTCGACAGGGTTTGATGTGGCATGGACGGGAACGACTCGCACAGTCGCACTATCGTAAAGCCTACGAATCTCTCTCCGCCAACGATCAGCCCAAGGCGTTGTGGCATCTGAATATGGCACTGCATAACAACTCGCGATTTATTTCCGCGATACGATTGAAAGAGGATATCCTGGGTCAACGATCGTGGGGTGACGACACCACGGGCGGCCGATTGTTTTTGCACCGCATGATCGCACAGGAACGCGGGTATGTATTACCCTTGTTTGGTCAACCCGCTAAGCCGGTCGTGCACCCCGATTCAAACGAAAACAAAGTAAACACTAACGATACTGATGGAAAGTAACCTCTGATGAACCTTCCCTTACTGAGAACATTTGTTCGATCTCAATCATGCTTGTGCTGGATGCTGATGTTGTCATTGGTCAGTGGATGTCAAAGCTTTTCTCATAACACGGCGAAGAAACAAGCGATACAACAGTGGGACCATGTTCGCGCGGAATTTAAGATTCAACTCGCCCAACAACAGTATAACTCGGGACATTTCAACGAAGTCGTGATGTCTGCCACGGAGGCCATTTCGATGGACCCGACCCGGCCCATCGCTTATGAACTGCTGGTCAAGGCGAATCTCGAACTCGACAAACCCGCATCCGCATTGAACATCATCAAGGTCGCCAATAAAAACAACATTCAATCTTCGGAACTCATTTACGCCGAAGGCGTCATCTACGAACAACGCGATCAAATTGAAAAAGCACTGGTCCAATTTGCCCGGGCCTACCAGGTAGATTCCACACAGGTCGACTTTTTGATCGCACAGGCGGAATGTCTGGTCGCGACCAATCAACATCAAAAAGCGATTACCCTGCTCGACGACAACATTCACAACATCGACGAAAACGGAGCCGTCATGCTCTTGTCCGCTCATGTAGCCTCTGCGATGGGAAACAAAGAAGATGCAATCCGACGATTTCGTAAGGCGAAGGAATATCTCGGTCATGACCCGATGATCATCGGTGAGCTGGGAATGCTACTCGCCCAAACCCGTCGCTGCAACGAAGCGATTCCTCTATTACAACCTTCGATCGATGCATCATTCGATGTTGAAATAGAAAACGGATCGACGCGTCGCGCGTTGGCGATTTGTTATCTGGCAAAAAATGATCCCAAAAAAGCCTCTGAAGTATTAAAACTCTACACCACAAACCATCCGGAAGATTCACATGCACAATTGCTGCACGCCAAATCCGCACTGGCGACAAACGATATCATCACGGCGATGCAATGCGCTCATCACGCCAGGGATTCTGACCCGCACAACACCGAGCTTTGGCTCGTACAGGCGACGATCCAGTGGAAACGCGGCGAGTTCGATCAGGCGGCGACCACCCTGGTTGATCTGCTCACGAACAGGCCCGAAGACATTGAAGCCTTGTGCCTGATGGCGGAGGTGTTGCGGTCGAAGAAGCAGTTTGATGGAGCCAGGGGCTATTTTCAACAAGCGTTAAAAATTGACCCTGATTGTGTGTGGGCGAAAGCAGGATTGAAATCCATCAAACAGGCCCAGCGTACGATCCACAAATCGAAATCCGCCAAACTCACCTCCGCCAGCTAGATGGTTAGCGATTCCCCGCCCACTTCGTCGCAAGCGTCGTCACGCATCAAGCCGATAAAGGATCTATATGGCAAGCAACATCAGACCCCGCATTCTGGACATTCTGAAATCAGACTCTAACACCGCCGCCGACAACGCGATCGTGGAAGCGTTGCCGCATGTTGAAGATCATCTGCGCGAGCCATTGTTTCGTCTGCTTTTGCAACGAGGCCACGCGCCAAGCCTGTCGAGAATCATCGGTAAATACCACGAAACGAATGACAACATCAAACGGTGTATTCACGAGAATCTAAACGAGCTGTCCGAGGCGATTCGCGCCGCTATCGATTCATCAAAATTTACGCACCGCGCCGGCGCGATCGAATTGATCGTACAAAGCAATGAGAGCGATTTGATTCCGCTGTTAGCCGATGCACTGCACTCCAAATGTCCTCGCACCCAAACATTGGCTGCAACGGCGCTTCACATTTTCACCGCCCATGTGATCGAACATTCACAATCCGCCTCGAACGATCTTGACTCGACTGATAAAAAAGATGCGAGCGTCAAGAACCTGGAAAAACACACGATCTCCGCGTTGAAGCGCGCGATACGAATATGGGATAAACACACACAACCCAGGGTGCTCGAAGCAGCTATGTGGATGGCCCATACGCTGTCCGGTGTATTTCAAACCAAGCTGCGTGATCCGCGGTCAAAGATATCCGACGCGATCGGACAGATTTTGGAAAACACGACCGACCCCAAGCTTGCGGAATTTACATTGCACTCGCTATCGATGCCCACCGTTCGATCGATCGCAGCCAAAACCATCCGCGAAACGACCGATTTACCCTTTATTCAAGCGTTGGTGAGGCATGGCGACCTGACCGCGAACCGGGAAATCAGGCAGGGATGTCAATGGATTCGCAACTGCGGCTGGTTACATCGATCAACAGATTTTCTAAACCAATTGAGTGGAAATGACATACCCAAGGCGGTTTTGTTGCTATCCGCCCTGGGTGGCGCATCACAGAAATTTTCTGTACTACGCCATCTCACCACACTGGACGACCAAGCATGGCCTCGCGCGGTCTTCGCGCATTTGAAAAATGACAACAGCGCAGAAGCGACAGAGCTGCTGACACAGCTGGCGTTTCGCGGTGACGCAGCCATCGCCAACGATTGTTCCCAAGAGTTGTCGCGTCGATACGGCGCAGCGGGTTTTGCGGTGGGCAACACAAGATCAACCAATGGACGAAAACCGTTTGATCTTTACACGCAGCAATATGATCAATTATCAATGGAAGAACGAAATACATTGATCGATACCATGAAAAATGATATCGATCCTGTTCTTGTATCGTTACGCACAACATTAGCCACGTCGCAACCGTTACAGCGCATTCGTGCGATGCAACTGATCCTTCCGCTGGGCCTGACGAAACAACTCAGCGAACAGATTTTCCGACTGTGTCATGATCTCGACCCGTTGGTTCGATGCCTGGCGATCAAGTTGCTGGTTCATCTGCCGGGTACGACGACGCAGCGCATTTTGCGATCCGTTATCGCGGACGCCAACGAACGCGTTCAAGCGACCACCATCGAAGTGATGGATCAACTGCAAGACCCTCAGCGGGAACAGGCGATCCAGCCGCTACTTACATCGCAGGACAATCGAGTACGGGCGAACGCCGTTTTA
>CBDTZI010000011.1:0-18085 GCA_965364865.1 uncultured bacterium
CCATATGCAGCCTTCACTGAACCGATCACTCGACCTCTGAGCCTGATTGGACTCGTCTCGCCGATTCTTCACATACCTCGCAACCTCGCAGACAAGGCCTAAGCGACAACAGCAACACCAGACCTGTATTCATGAACGAGACACCTCTGTTGGTAAGTGGATGTATATGCGGTGGCTGCTCAGATGGCGCATAAAAAAACCCACGGGGTGAATTCCGTGGGTTTTGTAGAATGAAGATTAACTATTAAATACTAATCGGTTTCACCATTACGCGATACGCCGAGTAATACATTGCGATCCGCCAAATGCAAACGCGTGGTTCGTTTGACGTTTTTTCGCAGGAACTTGACTTCGACCTCGGTACCGACTGCCGTATATTGAACCAGTCGAACCAGATGATCGGAATCCTGAACGTCGGTCCCGTTAAACTGAATGATGATGTCGTCCACTTTCAAATCTGCTTTGGCGGCAGGCCCATCGACAGGTGAAATCTGCTGAATTTTTGCACCGCGTGGTTTATAACTGTCAGCCACGCGTTGCGAACTCATCTCGTCAACATTCACCACCTGAATCCCCAGAAAGCCATAGCGAACCAGTTCACCGGATTTGAGCGTATCCAGAATACGTCGCGAATTGTTATCGATGGGAATGGCATAACCATGACCCTCGCTCACACCCGAGCTGGTTTCGATAGCGGTGACCACGCCGATGACTTCGCCGTCCAAGTTAAAAAGAGGTCCGCCGCTGCTACCCGGATTAATCGTCGCAGAGGTTTCGATCAGATTTCCGTAATAATGAACACGATCATTATCAACGAGCTGACGGGTCATCTGTCGGCCCAGAGCGCTCACGACACCGTAGGTGACCGAAGACAAACCGTTATTTTCAAAGGCTACGCCGAATGGGTTACCACAAGCGAACGACCACTGGTTCACACGTACGTTGGAGAGATCACCATAACGAACCGGTGTCAACCCTTTGGCGTCGATTTTCAAAATCGCAAGATCACTGCGAATATCGTCTTCAATCAACTTGGCCGTGTATCGCATTCCATTGTATAGAACAACAGAAATTTCATCCGCCTCTTCGATGACGTGTCGATTGGTGGCGATGTATCCCTGGGAATCCACAATAAATCCGCTGCCCTGACTTATCGGAAGCTTGACCGATTTCGAGTCACTGGCGCTCGGAAACTGCACCTCATAACAACGAATGGATACGACAGAAGGTCGAACCTGCTCAGCCAACTGAACAAACGATTCTTCCAGTGCTTTGAGATCCGCCAAACCATATCGGGCGGGCGATTCCGCCTGCGTGGTCATTGGCAACAACAGACAGGCCGTAATCAACATGGCTGAAAGTACATACTGACAGCTGAACGCTCTTCTTAATGCTCCCCTGGCAATCATATTGTTCCTCTCGTGTATACCCCGTCGTCCTCAGCGACAGGTCGAAGTATTATAGCCTGATCGAAGCGTAAGACAGAATAAATTTTTGTAAAAAGTGGACTCTGAGATGTAATTTTTTCGGACTTGTGAAATGTGGTCAAGCGGTGAGAAATGGGTATGTTTTTCCGATAAAGCCAAATCCATAAGAGTTAGATACAGCCAGGTGACACTCTTTTCGGACGAAAACGGAATGAATTGGCGTTCGTAAACAGGCACCAGGCATGACCGGCCAAGATCGAACCAATCTATACGATGGTGGTGATATTGCGATTTCGGGGTGATAAAAACGACGTTGCGCTGAAAATCAGATAACGGAGACCAGCTAATCGATAATGTGTTGTTTGATCTTCTGGAGGGCTTCGCATTCGATCTGGCGGACCCGTTCGCGTGTGAGTCCGATTCTGGCACCGATATCCTTGAGGGTCATGGGATCATTGCCGTCCAATCCGTAACGCATTTGTAAAATCGTGTTTTCGCGTTTGTCCAGATCGGTCAGCAGCTCCAGCATGGTTGATTTTTCGGCTTCATCGACCAGGTGTTCATCTGGCATGGGAGTGTTGGGATCGGCGATGCCTTCGGTGACGGTTAATCCATCCATACCCTCGGCGTCGTGGGTTGGGGTGGAGACGGCTTTGACCGCACTACGAATGTGTGACACCTTGTTCTCGCTCAGTTGCATTTTCTCGGCCAACTCTTCGTTGGAAGGAGGTCGGCCTTCGGTCTCCATAAACTGTTCGTGGGTTTCACGAAAACGGGAGATCATTTCGACCATATAAGCCGGGATGTGAATCGGTTTATCACTGTTAATCAGGCTGCGTTTGATGGACTGCTTGATCCACCAGGAGGCGTACGTGCTGAATCGTGTGTTCTGTGCCGGATCGAAACCTTCGACGGCTCGGATCAAACCCAGATTTCCCTCGTTGATGAGATCGTTTAAGGGGACGCCGCGTTTGGCGTATTTCTTGGCGATGTTCACGACGAGTCGAAGATTGGCTTTGACCATTCTTTCGCGTGCGACCGCCGCGTCTTCTTCGATCTGTTCGCGTTCGCCAATCGAAACTTTACCGGCGGCAAAATGCTCAGCCGCTTGTTGACCATTTTGCACAATCGTTGCCAGCGACTTCTCTTCATCCGCAGTCAAAAGAGGCGTTTCGTTAATTTGCTTTAAATAAACCTGTAATCCGGTGTCGACAGCGATGATTCAACCCTCGCAAAAAGATCTTTCAGGCGTTTTGAGCCCGATGAGTCTATCCGATCAAGCCAAGACGTTAATACTTACGACCCTGTTGGAGTCAAAGATCGTAAGATCGCTGCGAATCCAACGATCATTCGCCTTCGGTTGGATCGGTTGCGTCACCTGCACTGCCAACCGGCTCTGTTGTGGCCGGCTCTGCAGCGGCTGGTTCTGCTGCAACGGGTTCTGCTGGTGGTGGCGGCGTAGGCTTATTGGACAATGCTTCCAGCCCAGAAGATGCTTCGCCAATCGAACCTTCCAGGCCCCCACGTCGGGGCTTGACGGGTTCTGCTGCACCGGCAGACTCTTCTTCTTCCGCAGACCACTCCGCTCGCTTCTTGGAGAGCCCGATCTTACGTTCAACGGGATCCACCCGAAGAATCTTGACGAGAATCTTATCACCGATTTTCACCTCGGAGTGTGGATCCTCAACCTTATGATCGGCTAATTCACTGACGTGCAATAGACCTTCCAGATCCTGTTCGAGTTCGACAAAGACTCCAAAATTGGTGATTTTAGTTATCGTACCTTCGACAATCTGGCCGGGGATGTAGTTTTCCGGAACGGCTTTTTCCCATGGATCTTCGTGAAGCTGTTTCAGACCCAGAGCGATGCGTTGTTTGTCTTCTTCCACTTTCAAGACCACACATTCCAAGTCGTCGTTCTTCTTGATCATCTCAGAGGGATGGCTGACTTTTTTCGTCCAGCTCATATCGGACACATGCAACAGTCCGTCAATGCCGTCTTCGATTTCAATGAACGCCCCATAATTGGTGAGGTTGCGAACGGTTCCGTTGATGCGTGTGTTGGGTGGATATTTTTCGGCAACATGCGTCCATGGATTTTCCTGGGTTTGTTTAATCCCCAGTGAGATTTCCTGTTTATCCTTGTTCACATCGAGAACAACGATATCGATCGTGTCGCCCACCGCAATAATTTCAGAAGGATGATTGATACGCCGTGTCCAACTCATTTCGCTAATGTGTACCAGACCTTCGACGCCCGGTTCGATCTTAATAAAGGCACCGTAGTTCATAATGTTGACCACTTCGCCCTGTAAATGTGTACCCACGGGATAAGTGTTTTCGATTTGTTCCCACGGGTTGGCTTTGAGTTGTTTCAGACCCAGTGCGATCTTTTCCTTCTCCTGGTCAATGTTGAGTATCTTGACTTCGATTTCGTCGTCAATTTTCAACACTTCAGAAGGATGTCCGACGCGATCCCAGCTCATATCCGTAATGTGCAGGAGACCATCGATCCCACCCAAGTCAACAAACGCGCCGAAGTTGGCGATGTTTTTAACCGTCCCCTTGCGAACCTGTCCAACTTCAAGCTCAGCCATTAATGATTCTTTGGCGGCGAAGCGTTCTTCTTCTATCAGTTTACGACGCGAAACGACAATGTTTCGTCGTTCGATATCGATCTTGAGGATTTTAGCGCGAATGGTTTTACCGATGAATTCACCAATATCACCCGGACGACGAATATCGACCTGGGAAGCAGGCAAAAAGACGGGGTATCCGATATCGACAAGCAGCCCACCCTTGATTTTTCGCATCACACGACCTTCGACCGTGTCGTCCTCGTTTTTGCTCTCTATAATCTTTTGCCAGTTTAAGAGTCGATCGGCTTTGCGTTTGGAAAGAACGATGTGACCGGTATCGGATTCCAGGGAATCAAGCCAAACCTTTACCGTATCCCCAATGTCCACCGCATCTTTATCCATCCACTCGTCGACGGAGATCAAGCCTTCGCTTTTGAGGCCGACATCGATGACGAAATCATCGCCCGCCCGCCCCACGACTCGACCTTCTAAAATGGACCCCGTTGTAAAGTTGTCGGATTCCGGCGTGATCAATTGATCCACAGAGGAATCATCCACGCCTTCAACGAACATATTTGAAAATTCGGCATCAAGTCCGGTTTCCAAATCCAAATCAGCAATAAGATTGTAATCTACCATGAGTGAGGGTTACTGTATTTTGCGGCGATCTTGTTGCTTGCAGCTAAGAGGTTATTCAACAAGTGCCTATCCAATATGTAATTGCGAACATGGAACATTCCACATCTTTTGCGCAATCGACATCAAACTACGACCGTGACTTATCAGTACACCTATCGGCTTATGATCAACGCATAAGCAGACAGTGGCTGTGCGAATTTTCATCAGGGAAGCATGAAGAGGAGTGGAAGGGATTAACATACACTGATTTTGTGAACGCCACGACGACGTTTACGATTGAGAATCTTGCGTCCGTTGTGTGTACGCATCCTTGCCCTGAACCCCTGCTTTCGTGCCCGTTTAATTCTACTGTTACGTCTTGGGTAATGCATGACTGTCGCCTTTACTTATTATCTGATCAACCTGTATGTTTCCATACCGCACCGCATTCAAAAATCGCTGTCCAGCGGTACAATCCACAGTCGACAGCAAGCATCGTAATCGTGCAATTTATCACCTGTGAGGAAATCTTACAACCCCCTACCCCTCGATAATCTTAACCAAGAACCAAATACACGCGGTGACCGCTAAAAATGCGAAAATAGACTCAAAAACCAATGGTTTTAGTCCCTGGTTCACTCGGATCGATTTGACCTAGCGATCCGCCGATGTATAGTGTGTAAGCAGGACCATTCTTGAGGTGAGGGTATCGTAACTCTCGACCAAACAGTTGGAAATAGAATCGTCATCGACTTTGCCGACTCATGGCGAAGGCCACGAAACCGGGTATTGGGGCATGGAATAGCCTTTCAACCCAAACTAGTGGGTTTCGCCATCGGTCAGTGTGGGACTAAACCGTGACCCAAGCTGATATCGTAGCCCGTACCTCTGAAACCGTTGGGTATCAATTCCAGAACCCCGCTCTGGTGATTACCTCATTGACCCATTCCTCAGTGGCTGATTCCCGCGTAGAAAGCAACGAACGACTCGAATTCTTGGGTGATGCGGTGCTGGGCATGGTCGTCTGCGAGGAGCTCTATCGACGCTTTTCCGATTGGCTGGAGGGCGACATGACCAAGGTGAAATCGATCGTGGTCTCCCGCAGGATCTGTGCGTTGATCGCCGATCAAATTGGTCTCACCCAATTACTCATTCTGGGCAACGGGATTGATGCTCAAAACAATTTACCCGAATCCCTGAAGGCAGCCGTCTACGAAACGGTGATCGGAGCCATCTATCTCGACGGCGGTATAGAACCAGCCAAGACTTTTATTCTGAACACCATCTCGCCGCATATTGACCATAACTCCTCATCGGATCAGCACGACAACCATAAATCTTCGCTGCAGCAATACGCCCAGCGTCACCTGGCGACAACACCCCATTACGAAACCCTGGACGAGCAAGGTCCTGATCACAGTAAATGTTTTGAGGTGTGTGTCTTAATCGGCAGCACTCGTTTTCCCAGTGCCTGGGGTCAGAGTAAAAAACAAGCGGAACAGGAAGCTGCCAAAAAAGCACTTGAACAGATACAATCCGAACGACCGAACAATAGCAACAGCGAAACCGACTGATTCGTGTTATTTTATTTTAAGACGACATAATCTCGTCAGACATTAGAGAAAGATAGCGAATGGCCAAGACGCTACGACAATCTTTCAATCAACACCGATGGGGATATACCATCGGATGTCTGGCGACACTTCTCGGATGCGTTTTGTTAATGAGCGGTTCTTTTTACCGCTTGAATCATTTCGGACTCGATCAGCATTTTCGCCACTTTTCCACGATTTCTGCGGACTCACGCATCGTGTTGATCGACATCAACGATCACGCCATCACCACCCACTCCGACTGGCCCTGGCCTCGTAGAAGATTCGCTCAGATTATTCACCTGCTTAACGAACTCGATGCCCAGTCCATCACACTGGATTTGATTTTTTCCGAACCCGCCGGACCTCGCGTGCAACACGCCCATCTGGGAAAACACTATGACGTCGATACCGAGTTGAATGTGATGGGAGAGACTGCGAACGATCGGCTGATCTACGACGATGACGAATTACGCGATGCGATTGAAAGCGCGGGCAATGTGTTTCTTCCCATGTACGCACGATTGGCTTCGCCAACCATTAACCCCTCGACCCTGTTCAATCAAGCGTTGTCCATCATTCATGATCAGAGAAATATTACATTGCCTGATTTCAAAAATGCGTTAACGCATACCCACCCCTGGACACCCGAATCGCTCTACAATCTGACGCGTCTGGTCATGATCCTTGAACAGGATTATTCGCTAGATCTATCTACGATTCAATCGAAGCTGCTGGCTGAAAACACGTTATCGATTTCCAAAATAGAAAGCTCCGCTATTGAAAACGCCTTTGCGCTGGCGAAAAAAATGGTCGCCCACAGAAAAGCTACGAAAACCCTGGCTCAGCGACCCGACATAACATGGAAACAATTTTTTGAATCCGTTTTACCCTACGATTCGTTCGACGTGCTGACCGCCGATCGCGAAACACTGCTCAACGCCTACCGCACCATCCAGGCCATCCGCACCATAGAACAATCTTGCGCTGCGTTGGATGAGTCTATGCAATCCAGGCTGGCGCACACGTTTGACTGGACCGTACCGCTCGACAAGTTAGCCAACGTCACCCACGGCATCGGCCTGGTCGCCTTTGATCGTGAATCGGGGGATGGGGTACTGCGATCCGTTCCTCTGATGATCAATTTTCATGAAAAGTTAATGCCGCAGTTGGGTTTTGCAGTGGCGTGTGATGCGATGGGAATTGATCCGCAATCCTTTCACATCGTAAATGATCAACTGGTTATGCAAACCGACTCGGGTTCATTGAAATTACCATTGGACGATTCAGGATCGACGCTGTTGAACTGGCACAGTGCACCCGGCAGAAAATGGGAGGAAAGTTTTACACATCTTCCGATATCGCGCCTGCTGGAAGTGATTGAAAACCGACAGGCCTTCAATGACAACCAACAACGCCTGGGCATCGTGATGGCGGAACTCGTAAAACTGCGTCACAAAGAAACGCCATCTCAATACACCCAATACGAAAAACTTATTCAAACCAAACTTACGCAACATCAGCCGGTGGATAGAAATCAAAACGAGGCCGACCTTAAAAGCATGGAGGAGGACGCTGTCATCTGGCTTCAACGCGTATGGCAATTGTGGCAAAAAGAGACACCCGCCAACAATCAAGAACGACTGGCGAAAGAAAAAATCGTTCAACTCCACGATAAAATCATTGCGGGAAAATTCGCCGAGCATCTCACACAACTCAACGAGCAACTTCAAAACAGAAACAAAACTCTGTTGACCGATCTACGCTCGAAAATCAAAAACAAAATCTGCCTGGTGGGATATACCGCCTCGGCTGTGGCGGACCTGATCACCACGCCGGTCTACAGCTCCATGCCGGGCGTGATGGCTCATGCCAATATCATCAACATGATCCTGCAGCAAAAACCAGCCCGGCTCGCTCCCATGTGGATGAACCTGCTTTTGGTGGTGTTGACCTGCTTGGTGATCACCGATATCGCCTGCCAGCGAAGCCCGGTCATCAGCGCCATCGGGATGTTAACCCTGGTCGCCATTGTGATACTGGCCGGTGGATTCACTTTTCAATATTTCACATTGCACCTGGCTACGATGCCGGCCTCCATAGTTATCGCGTGGGTCTGGACCATGGTGACGGTGCAACGACAGCTTACACAGGAAAAATCGAAACGACGGTTTGAACACGCACTATCACAATATACTTCGTCCGCCGTCGCAACCCGTATCGCCGAACAATCCGCCCTGCAGGACATGGCTCCGGTGGCGGCTCAGGTCAGTTGTTTTTTCAGTGACTTGCAGGGGTTCACCCACATCAGCGAAAAACTCGGGGCGGCTCGAACACGATCCATACTCAATCCCTACCTGGAAACGATGACCCGGGTGTTGAACGAAAACGGAGCGTTGGTCAATAAATTTATCGGCGACGGAATTTTCGCGTTTTTCAATTCTCCCATCTGGCCCTGCGAGGATCACGCCGAAGCAGCCTGTGCCAGCGCCCTGGAAGCCGTCAAAGCGATCCACAAAATTAACGAACAACCCATAGAAGATACGCGGTTAGTGATGCGCATCGGCTTATCCACGGGCGACGTTTTTGTGGGAGATTACGGCAGCGACGCCAAACTCGATTACACCTGCATCGGTGACACGGTCAACCTGGCCGCTCGATTGGAAAAAGCGAACAAAGCCTTCGGCACCTCCATTTTGATTGACGCCTCTACGCATCATCAGGTATCCGATCGTTTTGCGTTTCGGAGTCTGGGGAAAATCATCGTGGCCGGACGGTCACAACCGGCAGAGGTGTATGAACTCGTGGGTGATCTCAGCGATCTCGACGCGGATCACATCGATTACATTGAACGGTTCGAAAAAATGATACACCATTTTCAATCGGGTGAATGGGACACCTGTCAGTCTCTATTGCAACAGTGTCAATCCATCGAGCCGAAGGATCTCGCCATCAGTCTGTTTATGCAGACCGTCGCTAAAATGCGCGAATCCACGACGTCTACAGCCTTTCAAGGCGCGTTGATCATCCCCTGACACTGATATCCACCTTTCACGCTCGCGTCGATTTTTCGCACATCGATTATTATAGGGCGTAACTTCAGCCAGCCTCTCCTCAAACCGAAACACAGGCATGTCTTCAAAACATGAGATATTTGATATTGATGATTCCTCACTCCGCGAAGACGTCCATGTACGAACGGATGCCGGTTCGGTGTTGTTGGACGAAGCGGAGGTGAATAAAACGGATCTCCTCCCATCCGATCTCCAACAACAGGTTCAGCGTATGCAGGATCTGTTGGAAGAGTTTCGTCTGCGTGAAAAAATTCAAACTGAACAACTGCGAAATCTCAAGGATCAGATCCGTCGCGCCAAAGCGATTCAACAAGATTTACTTCCTGAAAGCATGCCCACGCTCTCCCACGCAGAACTTCATGTGGTGCATCAACCGCTGGAATCGTTAAGCGGTGATTGTTACGATGTGGTGCGTCTGGATGATCATCGCGTTGCGTTTGCGTTGGCCGACGCCACAGACCACGGGCTACCCGCGGCGATCCTCGCGACCTATGTGCAGCGTGCTCTGCGCGGGGTGGAATGGAAAAAAAATCAACCTCACGCGCTCAGTCCCGACGAAGTGCTCAAACGAATCAACACCGATCTACTGAACGCACAACTACAAGATTGTCAATCGATCGCCGCGATTTACGGTATTTACGATGAATCCACTCGCATACTGCGATTTGCCAGAGGCGGCGTACCCTACCCGATTTTGATTCGCAAAGATCAAGCTCCAGGGGAACTCATCAGCGAGGGACCGATCCTGGGTATGACGGCGAACTGCGAATTTGAAACCGTCGAAATACAACTCCAACCCGGCGATCGCGTTGTGCTGCACACCGACGGACTCGAAGCCTTACTGCTCGATCCGCTATCTCGCATCGGTCAACAAAACATCACCTCAACATCCTGGGTTCAATCATTGACCCAACAATCCACCCACGATGCGATCAAAAGCTTACGGCTACGGATTGAACACATGGATACCCGCAGCTGGAAAGCGGATGACCTGACCGTGTTGATACTGGATGTCCATGATACACCGGGTGCATAAACCCATTCCTTTCCATCGACTCTGCGACCTGTACAACCGCGTGTGCTGCGATCGGCCCTGGGTTGTTTGTGATCCCTCTCTTATGCCTCCACCGGTAAGATGAATGTCTTGACCCTCGTTCGATCGCAAATTATAGTGAAGATCATGAGCGGTGTGATGAAACGATGTTCACGTTTAGGTCTTGTGGTGATATGGGGATGCCTGTGTTGCGTGATGATTGGATGCAACGCACGTAACAACATCGACACCAACCCGCTTACAGAAAATCTTTCGTTGTCCGATTTGTCCGGGCGAGCCTCTTCAAACCCATCCATGCATGTGGTAGAGCTTGCGTTTGATGTGATTCATGCCGAGTTCCCAGTCGACACCATCCGCCACTCACAAAAAGTCTGGAACCATGTGGATGAACTTCGTGTCGAAGCCGGGGTCGCTGCGCGACTCGCTCGAAACGGGTTACGCATCGGAGCGGCATCGACACAATCCTGGCCTGCGATTGAAGCGGTCTTCAAGGCGGGCAACGCTCGAAAACAGCAGGTACAACTTTTTGCACAGCATGGCCTGCCCCTTTCCATCGAACTGGGCGCCGTCGAAGATCACGAATCGATTTTCAGCTACGGCAAAGATAACCGCCTGATGGGAAAAACGTTTTCCGTCGGAAATAAATTGATCAACCTGGACTACGCCTATCACCCCGAACTCAACGGCGTGACCGACATCCGCATCAGTCTGGAAGTTCGTCATGATCAAGGCGTAATGACGTGGGAACGGCGAAACGGAATCATTCGACAGACCCCCTCGTATGAACGATACGTTTTTGAAGATTTAAGTGTCGAACTCATTCTGCGACCGGGTGAATTTCTGATCATCGGGCCGGGCATCGAAGCACAAAACGAATATCTCATCGGAAGCCGTTTTCTACAGGGCACGCGTGACACCCGAAAAATCGAAACGCTGCTATGTATAAAGCCAAGACTCTATCAGACGAACAGGCCACAGCCTTAGTGTGTTTCATTTTTTCATAATGATCTGACGATGACGAAAAAAAAAGAAACCGAAGATTATTACCAACGACTTTGCGATCAACTCGGCATTGCCGTGGTCGCCACCGATAGCGATTTTCTGATCCGCGTATGGAATACTGCCGCGTCGCGACTGTTTGGAGCCGCCGCCGATCAGATGCTCGGAGAATCGGCGATCACCATCATCCCCCAGGAACACCGCGAGATGGCGGAACAACACTTCAAAAACTCATTACATGGGGGCGAAGTGGTCGAGTTTGAATTTGAACACCGAGACAACCAGGGCCAACATCGAATCCTGGCGGCTACCATCGCTCCGATGGTCTCCCAATCATCCGAGCGCATCGGGCTTTCGATTTCATTGCGAGACATCACGCGACGAATAAATTTGGAACAGGAAGTTCACGAAAACGAAAAAATGGTTTCTCTCGGTGAGATGGCGGGTGCCGTTGCCCACCATTTCAATAACATTCTCGGGGGTATGGTCACCAGTATTGACTACGCCACCACCAGCCGCGACCCGGCCATCGAACGACGCGTCTTCGGCCAAATCAGTCGATCGGTGATGCGTGCGACGTCCTTGGTCAACGGATTGCTCGTTTTCGCTGAAGGGGATAAACGTGCTGAGGATTTGAGCGATTTCACCGAAATCATAAATGAACTAGCCGATCAAATCGACGAGGAATTAAATGATCGTAACATTGATTTTGATTTGCAACTTCCCTCTTTACCCGTGTTCACTGTCCCGCGTGTGCAGGTGCGTACGATTTTGCGAAACATTTTACAAAACGCGATGGAGGCGATGCCCGACGGCGGAACGCTGCGAATGGAAGTCAGCATGAAGGACGGCGCACCGGTCGTTCGCATTATCGATACCGGTGTCGGTCTCGACGAACAAACCAAATCCAGAATGTTTGAACCCTTCTGGTCGACCAAGGGTGAACTGACCGCCGGTGCGGGTAAAGCCACCGGCTTGGGATTGGCTGTCGCACACGGACTGACACACCGATTGGGCGGCACCATCACCGTAGATTCTCAGCCCGACAAAGGCTCATCCTTTACAATCACGATTCCGGTTTCGACATCAGAATCAAAGTAATCGCTTCGGTATGCACTTAGTAACTCCCCCCACTGGTAGGGTTGTCCATAAGCACGGATCGCAAGGAAAGTGTATTTTTTAGACTGTCGTATTCAGATGATGCCGGAGGAGGGACTTGAACCCTCACCCTGTTGCCAGGACGGGATTTTGAATCCCGCGCGTCTGCCGATTCCGCCACTCCGGCTGTTACTGCTTACAACAAAGAGCAGGTTTCACCTGCTGTAACGTCGCCCCCCAGCCGGGGGTTTGTGACTCCTGTTGGGCGGCGAAAAACACCCCCCTCAATCCCCCCTTAGTAAGGGGGGAAGCAACTGCGCCGGGGACAAGCCCCGACGTTACGTTTGAGTGTCGAGTGTTTTCGTTATCCACGGCGTCGGGGCAAGCCCGACCTGCAGCTGCCAACAAACTACACCGCGCGGGATTCGAACCTGCAACCTTCGGTTCCGTAGACCGATGCTCTATCCAATTGAGCTAGCGGTGCGTATTTATTCGTACATCTTGATCGACTGACCGGCTATTTTGATCGATTCAGTCTGTTCTGTCGATAGTCCAGCCCTACATTCAAATTATTTTTTGGATTCTGTCAAGCCGACCGGATAGTACCGTTCCTCACACCCACTCCACGCCCGCTTGGGAACATGCTTGCGAGTATTTCTGGAATGGATTACGATCTTCTCACTAGAATCAGCGATTCGACCTGGAGTTATGCTATGGCTGTCTGCGATATCTGCAACGACAATGTTAGCGAGGGTTCGGGGTTCTTATTGACCACGAGAATGGTAGTTTCAAATCCAGCATATTGGGAGTATGTATTCTCACACCAATGGAAGTACACTGAGGACTTGCCGAATCCAGCAGCAGTAAAAGCCGATTTGTGTAGGCAAATGGCGGAGCAGGATGCACCATGGCTGCTATGTGTTACGTGTAGTCGCCTCTTGGGTTTCGAGAATGAAACAACGCGAGAGCATGCGACCAAATGGTGGCAAAGCGGTCAAGCATTTCGTCCCCCGGGCAGTGGTGCAGTACCGGTGACAGAAGTCCAGCTGTCGACATCAAATGACGAGAGGATTCCACGAGCCACTAAGTGCTTTGTATTTGGAAGGCAATTTAGGCCAACGGAAGAACACATTGAGTTGGCATACAATATCTTGTTTGAGGTTAAGAAGGAGATATTGGTAAGAAAGAACTTCTCTTCGCATTTTGAGGGTGTCTTCGTTGAGCTGATTAGTTTGGATGTGGATGATCGCTTCCAGTTTTCAAAAGACGCCATGGCCCTGGTACGCGAAAAGTATTCGGATGCACTGTTGTTAGATGGTATCGGATTAGATCAACGAGGTAAGTCTGCGTTGGACTTGATGATTGTCGCTGTCTGGGATGGGGCGGAAGGGGAAAAAGCAAGAAAGCAATGGGAATGCGTGGACTCGTCGAGTACCTCATCTCGTCCTATGTTTGATGTCTTGCCAGATTCAGATGTTGACTTTGGCGGATTCTTTGGGTCATTTGCAAAGATCAAGCAGTCGCAGTTGGAGGTGATTGAAGACGCCTTTGAGCTTGAGCTTTCGAATTTAGATCACTTTCAATACATAGAACGCGAACATCGAGTGTCAAATACACAATCACTTACGGTTGTAGGTGACAGGACCGGCATTCTTACAAGTAAAATAACAAATTGTCTCCATTATGAACTGAAATTCGTGAAATCGAAAAGCGGGCAAATCTACGGTTGTGTGACTCATTTTGGCCCCGGCTTACTGTCTGCAGGTCGGGTTCATGAAATAATAAAGCATGCCGAGGAATCCTTGAAGACTGGCGAATGCAAGGACCTACCTCTTTACCCTTCATCGGATCGTACCTGGTGGAAGTACAATCCTCTTTTTAGGTCACAGAACGTCTTTCCGCGTTCGATCTCACACTTAACTCTTGCTGACGATTTTGCTGTGCGGACCGTTACGAATTCAAACCAGAAGACCTCAAAGCTGTTGGCGGAGGATGGCGCTCTTCGAAGACCAAGTGCTAGCAGATTGGAGAAAATCGGAAACGTAATCAAATGGGTCCTTTTTTCCTTCCTTATGCTATTCCTACTCTTCATGCTGTCCACAACGCTTTATTCTCCATTCGATTGAGATACCACGCGAATTGAGATGGATCGTCCATCATCGCCATGATGCCGTCATTGGTGGCGGATACTACGTCTGGCCCGATCATCTAAATCAGCGAAGCTCATCGCCTGACCATCTTACCGACCTTATCAACTTGATCGGAACCAACTACCTCGGTGGCGAGACGGTCGGGGCGAGTTGAGCCATTTACACGGAATCTCCTGACAGTAACCATCGTACCATTTTGCAACAACACTACCATCATTCGCCAATTGATATTCTGTAGACTCTCTAATAAACTCATGAATATCACTGACATTGGGGTCATTTACTCCTCCCCAATCTGTATTATTCTTTATGTCTGTTGGAATTGGAAAACCCACTTTGATTCGTTGATAGTCTTTATATAGCGGGAGTCGATGATGAAAACTACATCCCGTACATAGAATTACAAGCATAATAATCGACAGGCGTTTCATGATTTGCTCCTTAAAGATGTATGAGGAGTGTAGGGTATGACGCGATGTAGGCAAAATCACATCGGTTTTTCGAGGCGGAGCATGTAAAAGGCGATCAACAGGATCAAATTCAGCGTGACCACGGTGCCGCCGATGAAAAAACCCATCCACGAGTGTTTGGGTTTGTCGTTACGGCGCTGGCCGGCGCTGCTCCATCCGAGCAGAAAGCCCACCCCGGCGGGCATCATCGAAGTCGCCAGACAAATCAACAATATGAGTACGAATTTACCCTGCGAGCCGTAAATGATGCGGCCAAGGACATGGTCGTAACGCTGAAACGCAACCACCATCCCACAAATCATCGGCAACAGCGAAACCATCGACAACACCATCGAAAGAGATGCTTGCACGTCGTATCGTCTGAGTTTGGAAAAATCCAACGGTTACTCCTCGTCTATACATTTACTTTTCTGCCCGCTTCCTCACGGGCGCGTCTCGGATAATAAACACTGGCGGTCAAGCCGCCAGTGGCACCCGACTTTTCAACGTTTCGACTTTTCGGCTTTTTGTCAGTTATTCACTTCGCCAGAAGCGCGGAGTAAACAGCGCTAAAATCGTAAACATTTCCAGCCGGCCCAGCACCATCAACACGCACATAATCATTTTGCTCGAATCGGTAAACCACGCGTAGTTGTGCGTCGCACCCACGCGGGCCAGCCCTGGCCCGATGTTGTTTAGCGTCGCGATCGAAGCGGTCGCGGCGGTGGTAATATCCAAATCCTTTTCGGTCCACATCAACAGGATCGTCCCCAATCCAAACAGCAGCGCGATAGCTACCAGATAGACCATGGTGTTGAGTCGCAGCTCGGGATCGATGGTCGTTTTTCCGATTCTAACCGTGCGCACCACACGAGGTCTATATACATGTTCCAGCTCCGAGAACATCACCTTTACCGCGGTGATGATTCGCACCACTTTGATGCCGCCGCCGGTTGAACCGGCCATCCCACCGACAAACATTAAAATCAGTAACGTCGCCTTGGCGGTAAATCCCCATTTATCAAAGTCCGCGCTTACGAAACCCGTGGTGGTTTGTACCGCGACCACCTGAAACAGCGAATCGCGTACGGTGATCCCCAGCGATGGATTTTCCGCATTGGCTACGGTCGAAGCGGATTGCTGCATCAACAAGCTACATGTAATGATGGTTGTGGCGACAAGAATAATGGAAAAATAGACGCGCAGCTCGGGATCCTTAAACACACTTTTCCACTGTTTAAGCATAAGTTGATGATACAGACTGAAATTGATCCCGGCGATGATCATAAACAAAATGATCACCAGATGGATGGCGGTTGAATCGTAACCGGCGATGCTGGCGTCGAGCGTGCTGAATCCGCCGGTGGCCAATGTGGCAAAGGTATGACACGTCGCGTCGAACCAGGTCATGCCGCAGAGCATTAGGGCGATGATTTCCACCAGTGTCAGGCCGAAATAAATTTTCCACAGCGCCTGAGCGGCGTCCTGGATTCGAGGAACCACACCTTCGGGTGTTGGGCCAGCTGCCTCAATGCGATAGAGTCGGCGACTTCCCACACCCAGCATGGGGAGTACGGCTACGAATAATACGACAATTCCCAACCCGCCGAGCCAGTGGGTCAACGCCCGCCACAACAACAGCGTTCGTGGTAATGTGCTGATATGTTCGACAATCGTCGCCCCCGTCGTGGTCAGCCCGCTCATCGATTCAAAATAACAATTGACGAAGCTGTCGAAATTATGTGACACCTCCGTGTCCGGCCTCAACATCGACCAGACCCAAAATGGCAGTGCGGCAAAAGCGGCACCCACAATCCAGCCCAATGCAACCATCAACAGCGCTTCGCGTTGGCCGATCAGCTCGGAGCCTTTTTTACCCGCGAGATAAAAAACGATCCCCGAAATCGCGGTGATAACCGTTGCTATGAGCATGGCTACCGGTGCGCTGCGATCGACATCATCGCGCACGACGGCTTCGACGCTGCCAAAGACCGCAGTCGCCAAAATTAACGCAGCCAACACCAGCGTTAAATATCCAAGCAATCTCAGTACGACGCGTAATTCAATGATCATTTGGTCACGAACAGATCTACTAACTCTTTGCGAATATCACGAGGCCCAATCACCAACAGCGTATCCTCTTCGGCGATCTGATCCTCCGCACCGGGAACGTATACTTTGTCATCTCGACGAATCGCGGCGATCATCGCCTGCCTCGGTAAGTTGATGTTTTTTAGTTCATGCCCCATCACTTTTGCTTTTTTCGATGGGCTGATCTCATATACCTCAGCCACATTATTGGCAAAATGAGCGAGCGATCGAATCGGACCCGTATCAATCAGATGTAGAATCGCCTTGACCGCATCCGCTCGCGGACTGAACGCCTGATCGATGCCCACATGCGGTAGAAGATGCAGATATTTTGAACGCTGCACCACGGTGACCGCGGTACCAACTCCCAGGCGTTTTGCCTGGGCACAGGCTAAAATGTTTCGCTCGTCGTCATCGGTCACCGCAATAAACGTATCGATTTTATCCATGTGTTCATCGATAAACGTTGCGGTGTCGGTCGGGTCCGCTTCCAGCACGGTGACGTGTTCGAGTTTCTCCGAAAGCTCTTCCGCTCGTTCACGTTCTTCCACAAACAGACGCACTGAAAAAATACGTCGACGAAACGCTCGACACAACCAGACCGCGGTGGTGGTTTCGCCCATGATGGCGATGTGAATCCGTTTTTCTTTTTCCTTGTTGAATAATTTCCGGGCGGATTCAAACTCTTTGGTCTCGCCAATCAAAGTTACAAAATCGTTTTCTTCGATGGTGGTAGACGCGTCCGCAATCACCGCCTGATCTCCACGCTCGACGGTGGCGACTCGTGCACCGGATGGCAGTGTGATTTCAGCCAATGTTTTCCCAGTAACGGTTAAGCACTCTCCATGAAGCAGCCCTGCTTCTAATAAAGTTTTCATCAAAGGCAGAATTCCTCCAATCTTGATCAGATCTTCCATGAAATACCGACCACTCGGTTTGACATCAGCAAGCACA
>CBDTZI010000012.1:0-18017 GCA_965364865.1 uncultured bacterium
GGGCAACAGGCAGAAGACTGGCTTGTGGCATCGGGCCTGATCACGAACAAAAACATGATCCCCTTCGACGAACGAAAACCTACACAGACGTCAGGACTGCGACTCGGCACTCCCGCGGTCTCCACGCGCGGCATGAAAGAACCTGAAATGACCGCCATCGCCGGCTGGATCGATCGCGTACTGAGATCGCAGGGAGATTCCGCTACCATCGAAACGGTGCGTGGCGAATTGCGATCACTGTGTCAGCAATACCCTTTGTAGGTTCTTGGCGGATGCAAGAAATCACCAAAGACGGAAATAGCACACATCGAACCCGAAATTTCTTCGCGGGATTGCTTTTATTATTTCCTATCGGCTGCGCCACAGGCAACACGCTGCACATCATCCCCTTAAACTACAACGAAGTCAGCACGAATTACCCACTGCTGATTAAAATTAACCCCGATGAATGTTATTTCTGGGTGAACGAGGAAGATGAGATTTGTATCGCGATGAAGAAAAAAAGTTTTTCTCTACTGGGTGAAGCTTTTGAACGCGAGCTTCATTTATCCCTCGTTCTTACCGGACAACCCGCAGGATCAGCCCGCTCTTATCGTGCGACAAGAAAAACGATGCGCAATCGATATCGCCACGGATACGCAAGTTCACGTTCGACTTCGCTGACCGGAATTATCGCGATCTGGGATTACAAAAAGGATTCACTGCATGGGCGATTTCGTCTTGTCGCCCGACAGCAGGTATATTCGATTCTTTCGGGCTGGGGGCACCGTCAAAACGTGTTGTTTGTGGGTGAGTTCGTCGCAAGAAAAAACAAAGGCCAGGGGCTGCACATCCTCACCTACACGGAAGAAGACGAGCTATCGCGAAAGATCAACCCCACGGCGCCCCAACCTGTAAATGGCCCGCCTCGTGAAAATCCACCCAACGTAACCCGCACTCCGAAGAAACCTTAGATTACGATTTTGCAACACCATTGGCTGCGAATTCGCAATTCCGACGGATTATTCCGACGGATTATTTCGGTGCGCCGATCAGCGTGCGAACATCTTCCACCATCTTGATCATCGTCGCACGCAACCGGGCTTTTTCATCAATCAACGTTTCACGCGACGGATGGCCACCGAACAGCTGAACATGAAACCGAAGCGCGTTGGACGTGCCCGAAGGCCTGATCGTCATATGTGACAAACGATCGTCGTCAAAGTAGAATCGATACCCCTCATCCGGGAAACCCTCCCAGTTGATCGCGTCGTATTTACCCGTGCGATACACCACCGCATGTTTGACGCTCATACCGCCCAGCTCAATGATTTTATCTTTGTGGTTCGCGAAAAGTTCTTCCGCTTTGTTTAGGATACCCCGCTTCTTCGTATACCCCGCCAAACCTTCGTACTCACCGTCGATCGGGTCGGGCTCGTAATAGGTCACAAACAGACCGATATCCGGGTCGAGGTATAGTTTTTCATCAATCAAATCGATCAGATTGCAACCCTGGTCTTTCGCATAAGCTGCCAACTCCGCGACCAGCGCCGCAGCAAACGTTCCGTCCTTATCGCGTACATGACCCCCTTCACCCAGAGAGCGGGCGTCCGGCGGTGGACCACCCAGAAGCGAAAATCCGTTGCTCTGCTCCAGCGCCGCGATGTTGAAATTACGTCGCGTATCGTCCATCGCTTCCCAGGAATGAATCGAGCGGTTGCATTTTGCATCCGCAGGATCGGTTCGGCCTTCATCGTATTTTGGCCAATGGCCGTCCTTCGTGATTCCGTCCGCATCTTTTCCGCCGTGCAAATCCCACACCGCACGCGTCGCCGCCGCTAACTGTGCAAAACCGACCCAGGTACGCATTACACCGATATCATATTTTCGTGCGATCCGGGCCAACATATCCGTCGTGGTGTGCGATAGTGTAATGAACTTTGTTTCCGCGTCACGAATTTTACCGTACTTTTCAATTTCGAAACTGAGTCGATACCACAATATTAACGACCACACATCATCCGCCCACAACAAGATATAGTCACGATGCTCACCCGTACCCGGATGAACGTATGCCTTCTGCTGATGTTCAGGCAGTTTCACAATCACACCGAGACGATCTGCGTCGGGATCGGTTCCGATGATCAGGTCCGTCGTATTCCAGGCGTCGGCGTGTTCGTGTTTGTACGCCTCCACTGCGATATCCGCAGATCGCCAGTCGCCGGGATCGGGCTGTTGCTCAAAACCCGGATCGCTGCAAAACGCGGGAAACATCCCGTCCAATGCATCGAGCTTCATAATCCGTTTCACATCGTGAATCCCCATTTCGTTGAGCAGTCGTGGAACGATTTTCCTTCCCGACCCGTTAAACGCGGAAAATCCGATGGTCAGCGGTTTGTCCGCTTTTTCAATCTTATCCGGTCGAAGTAAAAACGACTTAACGTGATTTGTGTGCATGGTGTGCAGATCGATAATCTGATCTTCCCGACCCGCGTAATGATCTTTCGACACGTCGCTCAACGGATCCGCAAGCGGCAGCCCTGTAATCGCACCGAGTGAGACGGTTTTACCACTCTCACTTTTTTGTCCACCCAGAAACCACAACTTATCCTTCGGAGCGTCTGTAAACGCCTTCATTTTGATATCACTAAATTCTGTTTTTGTAATGTAGTCCTTATACAATGTAGCTCGTTCCGCGGGATCAAACTGCGAACCGTTAGCACAGGACAATTTGTAACCGTTGTAGCGAAAGTCATTGTGACTGGCGGAGATGAACACGCCCACGTCGGCTTTCAGGGTCGGCACCGCAAAGGTCACGCTGGGATAGGAACACGCTTCGTCAAAAATAAACACCGTGTAGTCATAAGCCAAAAACAGGGTGGCGATCGCCCTGGCAAAATCTTTACCGCAAACCCGGCTGTCGAAACCGATGACGACTTTTTCCAACTGTGGCTTGCGTTCCACGCCGAATTTCGCCACGCCCGCAGAGGTCAACAACAACACCACATCGTTGATCGTGTTGGGTCCTTTCACGATCGGAGCGTGAATTCCCTCATTTTTGAGCTGCAACACCACGTCGCGCGTCGCACCCATTTTTTCACGAATACCGCCCGTTCCGAAACTGACGTCGCGTGAATAGGCATTGGTCAATGCTTCCCATTGTTGTTTTTTTATGGCCTGGCGAATCCCATCGCGCACATTAGGGGAGATTTTATCCAACTCCTCTGACAACAGCCATTTTTTCAAGTTGGGAACGGTTTTTCCAACGGCGTCATCGTAATAGGTGCCGGTAATTCGACCCGCCTCTTTTTGCGATGCCAAAAAAGCCTGCACACCGACGGCGGCTTGTGATAATAATTCCTGATCCTGATCCACGGTCACATTTTCCGCAACTGACAAGGTGAACACTCCTTTTTCATTAGCTGATTGGGCGCCAAAGCCCGACACTCCAAAATTTCGGACTGGCGATTTATTCAATTCGGCAAGGTAATCCCTCGGTGGCCACGCGTCAATCAAACGCCCCCCCTACGATTAAATGTACCGTCGCACGATGCTACAACTATCGGCGAAAAGGTACAGAACGAACGACGCCTTTTCCCTGCCTGATATGATATGTCGCCCCGGCTGAAAGGTGGGTGAATTCTTCCTGCGTCCCGTCGCTCCAGCGTACACGCAGTTTTTCGATACTATTAACATCAGCAACGCCGAATGTCGCGATCAATTCCGATTGGCTTAAATAGGAGCCGCCCGTGGTGATAAATCGTGATTGCGTTTGACCCTGAAAATCCGCTTTCAGACTCGCACCCACCGCATTGATATTTTTACCCGCGCCGATGAGTTTCACCCGAACCGCACGGGAGGGGTAAGCCGAATCATTACGCAACAATTTCGGCGATCCTCCGTTAGCGGTCAGCAATAAGTCCAGATCACCGTCGTTGTCGATGTCCGCAGTGGCAGCCACACGACCCACCATCGGAATCGAAAAATCCGCACCTGCTTTTTCGCTGAAATCGATAAATTTGCCGCTGCGATTGTTCAAAAACAGTTGCGGACTTTGCGCAAACGACCAACCATCCCGAATGGTGGCGATGTCTGGTTCGATATGACCGTTGGCAAGAATTAAATCTTCAAACCCATCAAGATTGAGATCCGCAAACAAAACTCCAAAGGTCAGTGACTTTTGTGTCGGCCTGGTCAATCGAGTCACGCCCGCCTGATCGACAAACGCATCCGAGAGTGTCTGGGTATAGAGCGACAGCGGTTCACCGCTAAAATTTCCTATCGCGATACTTCGTAGTCCCTGATTTTTTACGTCCGTTACGCCGACACCCATACCTGCACGGGCCAACCCATTCTCGTCGTAGGCAATACCAGCCAACAGTGCGATATCGGTAAAAGTTCCGTCTTGATTGTTCACGTACAGAAAATTCGGCTGGGTATCGTTGGTAATCACCAGATCAGCCCATCCGTCATCGTTAAAATCATCCGCGATGACCGACAGGCTTTTCCCTTCCCGGTTCAACACGCCCGATTTTTGCGTCACATCGACAAACCGATCACCGCCTTCATTTCGAAAAAGCGTACAGGACGATCCCTGATAGGCCTGGGGGGTGGCGTAGGTTTTGTTTTTCCCGTCCAGCGTCGTCCATATGTCAGTATCCGGAGTCCACTGCACATAGTTCGCCACGAACAAATCCAGATCACCATCGCGATCGTAATCGATCCAGACCGCACCCGTGGACCATTCCCACGACACGAGTGATTCATCATGCTGACTAAAACCCACACCGGCTTGATCGGTGATATCGGTGAACTGTCCATCATCGTTACGCAACAGACGATTCTTACCCACCGCAGTGATGTACACATCCTGATCACCATCGCCGTCATAATCCGCAACCGCCGCCCCCATCCCATAACAGTCGATCCGATCTAAACCGGATCGCTCGGTTTTATCTTCAAAACGAATCTGGCCCCCTTGACTGCGATTAACAAAAAGTCGACTGCGCGGTTTATCGTCGTTCAATTCATGCCCGGGCCAATACGAACTGTTGATCAAAAGAATGTCGGGTAGATCATCCCCGTCGAAATCCATAAACGCGCCGCCGCCGCCCATCGTTTCGGGCATCCATTTGTTACCAAACGCACCGGTTTGATGGGTGAATCGCAGCCCAGCGTCTACGGTTATATCCGAAAACTTCACCGTAGCTTCCACATCCGAATCGTCGGTCGTATACGTTGGCGGGGTATCGGGCTGAATATATTGATCCACCGGGATGTCAGGCTCAGCCTCTTTCTTTTTGCAACCAGGAATCGTAATCACCGCGCAGAGCGCAACGATTAATACCAGAGAGTATATCCGAATCACCTCAAACGGGTTTACCGATCGAAGGGACTTAGGGAGTAAATAATTCATGAATATGGATCGCCTGTGATTCCAGATTGTCCTGTGGATGTTTAAGTCTGTACGCCTGCGTCACTACCGCGGCGGACTCGTCAATCTTATATCTTTTGTAAGCAATTTCAGCCACCTCCGCCTGCGGCGTCAATCCCAGTGATCTGGAAGCCAACATCACATGATAATGTGCGACACGATCTTCAGGGTCAAATTTCAACACCTCTCGCATCGCTTCGATCGCTTCTTCGAATTGACTGTTCAGGTAATAGACCCGCCCGAGATTTCGCCAGGTCGCCCGATCTTCGGGAAATTTTTGCAACACGCGTCGATACGCAACGACCGCTTCCTCGAATCGGCCATCCTCCTGCAGCATCACTCCCCAGAACCACGCGGTTTGTGCGTTGTTCGATTCCAATTCCTCACACCGCATCAGCCAACGTCGGGCTGCGGGTAAATCTCCGTCACGAATGGCCACCCGCGCCAGATTACGCGGGCCATCAATCCGCTGCGGCGCCAGTCGTGCGACATGCTCAAAAGCGTGCAGTGCGCCTTTTGTATCTGACTGTAAAAGTAGCCCGATACCGTAATCATTGTATCGCATCCAGTCTGACGCCAGCTTTGGCTCATCTATTATTGCAACATCACCGGCCGCCTGATAATCCGGCGAATCAATCCGTAACGTAATCTCATTTCGAGCGATTTCCGTAATCGGCAAATCGGGGCATTGATCGAAGCGCCTGAATCCCCTCTGATTGGTATTATAAGAAAACTCTGTAAATGCGCGATCAAATTTACGCCACAACAATCTTGCCCGCAGTGTCACCTTCGAGGTCAAATGCTCAGGAATCGTAACACGGTAATGAACAATATGAGCCGTGCCCGGACCAATCACATTGGCGTACACCGTGGTATAAATATCCTGCGCATTTCGCATGTGAATGGGAGTCCCATCACGATCCACCAGCAACGCTTTGAAAAAATGGGCGGACGGATCAATGTATTTGTCGGGTTGCACAAAGCCGCTCTGGGAAATCTGATTTCCATCGGCGTCGAACAACGTGAATTCAATCCAACCCTCATTGGAATCATTGGTTCCGCCGGGGAAGGTATGACCCACACCTTGATTACGAACCACAACATCAAACGTAACCTGCTCGCCGGATCGCAGCAGCGGTTGATAATGATCCAGGGCATAGATTTTTTTGCGATCTGATTCCCGCTCAGGCGTCATCGCAAAGATATCGATACGCAATTTTTCACTTTGCATAAAGGCTTCGATTCGATCAATCGTTTCGTTGTCGCCGCGAATAAACGGTAGAGCGGTGTTGACTGCGATAAAGCGATGGGATCGAACCATCCCGTTTTTAGCGGAAACATCTCCCAGCGGTGCGGGCTCGGGCGGCATGTGGCAGTCCTGACAGACTCGTTTTTTCGGTGGCAGATAAAACGTTCGCGACGCATTCAGCGCCACACCGCTATCATGCCAGTTGTCATACTCATTTTGACCCCGTAGCCATCGATAATCATTGATCGCGCGGGGTAGACTGACCTTGTGACACGTCGCACAATACTCCGACGTGCGGTAAAACGGCTTTAGCAACATCCGCTTATGCACGTCCGGCTTGGATTTGATTGCGGTGTCGTGTAAAAACGCTCGCAATGTTCCACCGGCTGCTCGAGAAAAAACGTAAGGATCTTCACGATCATCCGCGACATTGTAATTACCGTTGCCCGTGACGTTGTGAATACGATCAATAACGTGACATGCGAGGCAGGTTAACCCCGCCTGGGCTTCCATCATCGTTCGATCGATCGGCTCACCCATCAACCCGGACAGCATCAGCGCTGGATCGTGACAACCCGCACACCAGCGACTTTTGATCTCACCGGTGCGACCTTTGAACCGCTCAAAGGATTGGATATGAGCCGCCACCTCTTCGGTCATGCCTGTGGCACTTTCACGCATAGCGTTAATCGTCGCCTCATAAAAAGGATTGTTCATGGACGCAAAACGGTGCGCGGAGTGAGACCATTGCTCCACAATATCTGCATGACATCGCGCACAGGCAATCGCACCAATCTTCTCTTCAACCACAAATCCAAATTTCTCCAGATCGCGATCCAGGGCGTCCCGGTTCGGGATGTCATCATCTGTAATGATCCGCCGAGGAAGATAATCACCGGTCGCAGTGGTTAATGGAGAGGGAAAAAACGGGCTCTGGGTCGGCACGAAACCATCCGGCACATAAACACTATTCGCAAATTTGGACAAATCCCGTAACGGCGAACCCGGGCCGACGTTTAAGCCTTTTGATCTTGCCAGTCTGGCTTCGGCAGTCAGGTCTACGGTCTGCCACACACCTTGCGAGACCACCAGCACAAATACCGGCACCACCATCACAATGGAAAATCGTTTCAGCGCGAATCGTGACGGCTTGATGTAAGAATAATAGCGGTGTACCAGATACGTCACCGGAACGATCGCCCCCGCGATCACATGTAGCCACCAGACCCACTCATGGGCTTGCGTGGCAGCGGCGTGCATGATAAACGGACCCGTCAACGCCAGGATCAGACCACTCAGTATAAAAACAATACCACTGACCACCGTTTCTCTGCGATGACGTCGCCAGACACGCGGCAAATGCCAGGCGGCAAAAATTAAAAGCATACCCACGACCAGGAATCCCAGTCCCGTATGAGACAGCACCATGACTTGAAACAGTTTGGAGATGGAGAACGCACCTTCGCTGATCAGGCCGCCCAGATGTGCCGGCAGCAAAGCTAATACACGGTTACTCAACAGGTAGAGTGTGTTGGCCAACAGCAACGCCGCCATTATCAGCGACAACGTTAACCACTTTCGCTGAAACGAAGTGAGTAAGCTTTTCACTTCTACCTTGTTTGCACGTTTTTGATCGTCAGACATCGACACATGATTCTCCAGCTCTCAATCGGAATCCCAATCGAACCAAGTGGATTATAGTGTAATTGATGCCCTTGATGCAAAAAAAATATTGGCTCAATTAACAAAAGCGGACCCGCATGTGCGAGCCCGCGACAGTTTATGACCGATCAGCCAATGACCGACTAGGAACCCAGATCAAAAGCCATGATGTGCTTGCGATCTCGCACATAAAGTGTTTTTTTCACCAAAGTCGGTGCAGCCCACGAATATTTTTCAGAAATAGTACATTTGGATAAAATGTCCATCCCCTGTGGTGAAACTTTCGCCAGCGCCAGTTGGCCATCCTCGTCCAGCAGGATCAACTTACCATCCGCCAATATGCAGGTCGCCTTGGAAAAACCGCGTTTTCGCCAAGCTGCCTTGCCCGTATGGATGTTCATCGCGGCAAAAAACGCGGGACCAAAATCGCCGCTGGATCCGTACACATAATCACCAATCTGAACCGGATTGGCATGATGTAGCCTCATCTTTCGCGAATACCACAATTCCTCCGTCACCGTTTTACCACTATTCACTCTTAGCTGAATCACACGACTGCCGGAGTCATACGCAGAAGAACAGAAAAGTTTTCCGTTACCCAGCCATACCGGTGTCGCCAGGTTTGCACCCTCAGGCGTTAAAGCGTGCTCCCACAACAATTCGCCGTTGTTGGGATTCACTCCGATCAAATCCTTGGCCAACAACGCCACCAGTTGATCCTGCCCGTTGAACTGAATCAAGATGGGTGACGAATGCGTAACATCGTGGCTCTGCATTTTCCAGAGCAGACCGCCTGTGCCCTGGTCAAACGCCATCAATGCTTGACTTACTTTTTCCGCTGGCGGATTTTTCGATTCGTCTTTTTTTGCACCGTCATTCTCCTGGGATTTTGAATCGTGACCGGCCAGTATGATCACCGTATTTTTATAAGCGATCGGGCTTGCACAATATCCACGCCCCGGAAGCGAAGCTTCGTACTCTTTGATGAGATCGTGATGCCAGATTATTTTTCCGGTTTTTTTATCGAAACAATGCATCACCATGTTCGTTCCAATACTGTAAAGATGATCGCCCACGATCAGCGGCGTCGAGCTTGGCCCGGCTCCGAATTGTTCCATCAACTTGGTGGTGGGTGATGGAATCTTGTGTTCCCACAACGTAGCTCCGCTTTTTGCATCCAGGGCCACCGTAAACTCGTCCTGATCAGTGCGATACACCGTATAAATTGCATCACCATCTACAAGAATGGTTCCATATCCGTCGCCGAGTTCGCGATGCCACAATTTCTTTGGCCCCTCTTCTGGCCAAACGTCTGCCAGTCCCGATGCTTCGACCCGAAAATCGCGGTTCGGTCCGCCCCACTGCGTCCATTGCGCGAACGTGCTTGTCGCGAATAATCCAACCGCACAGGTAAACATGAAAAATAGACGGAAACTTGCAGCCAATCGGTGTAATTTCATTGGGTTTGATTCCTCATGAGTTAAGAAAAGTACCGTAGTCCATTTAAGACACGGATTATAACGCGAAATGAGTACAGAACACCCTAACGATCTGTCGGAAATTGCAACAATCGATTGTGCAAAGAATTTTCACTCAGGGTATATCGCCCCTTCGCCCACCCGATACGAAAAAACCGAGTCCCGACCGCTACAGAGACGGAACTCGCTCTATTCTAATTCCAATGCCATGATCGACTTCAGATCGCGGATGTAAAGCTTGCCATCCACAAGCGTCGGCACGGTCCAGGCCACTTTTTCAAGCAGTGATACCTTGGAATGAATTTCAATATCATCTGGCGTCGCGGTCGCAATCGCTAGATCACCATCTTCATCAAGCATGATTAATTTACCGTCCGCGTACAGTAACTGTGCTTTGGACATCACATTTCGTTTACGAAAGCTCAGTTTTCCTGTGCGGATATTGACCGCAGCGAAAAACACCGGACCATTGCCCCCGGTCGAACCATAAACGTAATCGCCGATGCGGATCGTGCTACCAAAATGAACTTTCATCTTCGGTTGATACCACAATTCTTTTACCGTGGTCTTGTCACCCGATCGTGTTAGCTTTAGTCCCCGAGCACCCGTATCGTATGCACTGGTGACAAACAAAATGTTATCGCCGCCGCCGCCCCAGATTGGCATGGACGCGTTGATCTGATACGCGGTTTTGTGAGGATGGGTCCAGTAGAGATCACCATTAGCCGGATTCAATCCCACGACTTCGTCAGCCATGAAAACCACGAGTTGTTCCTGACCACCCACGTCAATTAAAATCGGAGACGAATATCCATTGGCAAAATCATGCCGGGCCCACACCACCGAGCCACTCTTTTGATCAAAGGCCATGATGCTGTGACCCTGGCCGCCTACCGGTACGATCACGGTGTTTTTATACGCCAACGCACTGGACGCGTAACCCCAGCGAGGCTTGGTGGCGCCGAATTCTTTGATTAAATCGTGAGACCAGATCCGTTTTCCCGTTTTTTGATCCAGACAGAACATCATGGCTGCCGCACCGAGGGTATAGACGCGTTCATCTACGATCAGGGGTGTAGCCCGAGGCCCGGTACCAAAATTCTTGTCGAACTTTTTGAACAGATTTGCAGGGTATGTATGTTCCCAAAGGGTTTTTCCAGAGTTGGCGTCCAGTGCGATAACGCTTTCCTTACGCCCCTTACCGTACATGGTATAGAGCACGTTCCCGTCCACGGAAATCGCGGAATACCCGTCACCCAAATCACGCGACCACAACTTTCGCGGACCGTTCGCAGGCCAGTTTGTATTCAGGCCCTTCTCATCCGAAGAAAAGTTACGATGCGGACCGCCAAACTGCGCCCATTGCGCCTGTGCCGTGGTTGATGAAAATTGAACCAACGCTATCGTCAGCACAACCACGACCCGGGAAATTTTACTCATACCGTAAGCCTGTCGAATCATCTTGATTCTCCCAATCGCATCATCCTTGAATGAGCGGGTTTAACCAATGTCCAGTGCCATGACCGTTTTTTTGTCTCGAATGTACAATGTTTTTCCCACGACGGTCGGAATGGTCCAGGATTTATTCTTGAACAACTCCGCCTTGGACAACACTTTGAATTCTTTTGGCGTAGCTTTCGCCAGCGACAGATTACCATCTTCATCAATAATAATCAGTTTTCCATCCGCGTGAACCATCATGGATCGTTTATACCCACGTTCACGCCAGGCAATTTTTCCGGTCTTCGCATCGATGGCAGACATAATCGCACCCTGATGACCACCCGTAAAACCATAATAGTGATCGTCGATTTCTATCACATTACACTGACCCAGGGCCATCTTTTTGTTTGCCCAAACTTCCTTGACCTCTGTTTTGTTACCCTTGCGTTTTATCTTTAACAGACGACTGCCGGCTTCACCACCGGCGGTGATGTACAACAACCCTTTTTTATTCCAGAGCGGGGTGTTGATATTCGTTTTCCATTGGTTGACGTGCTCATGCTGCCAGAGCAGGTCACCATTGGTGGGATCCACACCGACCACTTCGCGATCCGTAAGCAGCACCACCTGGTCCTGACCGCCGACCTGGATTAGAATGGGCGACGCATAGGTGTCCAGAAAATCATTCTTCTTCCAGATCACCGAGCCACTATTGAGATCAAAAGCCATCATCCCGCTGCCCTCACCGCCGACCGCAGAGATCAATGTGTTTTTATAAACAATCGGGCTGGAGGAGAATCCAAAGTCGGGATACTTCGCACCGTGATCCTTGATCAGGTCCTGCGACCAGATTATTTTACCCGTCTTCTGATCCAGACAATGCAACAAACCATTCACGCCGAGCGTGTACACCTTGCCGCCGTGAATCAGTGGTGTCGAATTCGGTCCGGTCCCGTAACGGGTTTCAAAATTCGTATCCGATTTTTTCTTATCCTGATCCTTCTCTTTATCTTTGGCATCCTCTTTACGCTTCACGCCGGAATCATATTTGTATTCCCATACCGTTTTTCCGTCCTTCGCGTTCATGGCGACGACCACTTCATCATCCCCGTTGCGATACATGGTATAGAGCTGGCCCCCGTCCACCGCGATCGAAGAGTATCCGTCGCCTAAATCGCGGCTCCACAATTGCTTCGGACCCGTTTCAGGCCAGGAATCCGCCAAGCCCTTTGCATCCGATTTGAAATCACGGTTCGGGCCGCCCCAACCAGGCCACTGCGCCTGAGCGAAGCTGGCGGTCAGGGTCACCGTGCTCATTACCAATAATGAAAACAATCGACTATGCGTATTTGTTCTATTCTTCATCATCTTACCCTTTATTTTATTATTTCTATATATCCTAACTGCGCAAGCTAAAGCATGCGGCTCAGTCATGATTTCAGGTTAACTCATATCCAAAGCCATGATGATTTTTTTATCCCGAACGTACATGTTTTTTCCAACAACCGTCGGCACGGTCCAGGCGACATCGTCCAGCAACTTCACCTTCGACTGGATGGTCAGCGCCTCGGGAGAAATGGTAGCCAATCGCAGTTGTCCGTTATCCTCCAGAATAATCATCTTGCCATCCGCATACACGCTCGTCGCTTTGGCATATCCACGCTCGCGCCAGGCTAGTTCACCGGTCTTGATGTTGATGGCGGAGTAAAAGTGAGGAGCACCGCCGCGTGCACAACCGTAAACATAGTCACCCACTCCGATGGCGGTGACATGATACAGTTGCAGCTTTTTGTTTGCCCAGAGTTCTTCAAAATCAACCTTGTCCTTATTTCGCGTCAACTTAAAACCACGTGCCCCCATCTTGGTCGTCGAAAAGAACAGGATATTGTTTTCCTTATTCCAGACCGGCATGCACACATTCTGCTTCCAACGATTTTCAAAGGGGTAGGACCAGCGAAGTTCACCATTGCCAGGATCAATCGCGATAATATCCTTACCCATGAACGTCACCATCGTATCCAAACCATCCACATCAATCAGAATGGGGGTAGAGTAGCTATTGATAAAATCCAACCCCTTCCAGACCACGTGGCCATCCGCTTGATCAAACGCGACCAAGCCAGCGCCTTCACCGCCGACCAGCGTGATGATGGTGTCTTTGTAAGCGATCGGACTTGACGAGTAACCGTGGTTCAAAACATTCCCTTTGAATTCTTTCCAAAGTTCATGCGACCATTTCGGTTTACCCGTGTTCTTATTCAGACAGTGCATTGTGCCGGACACGCCGATGGTGAAAATTCGATCACCCACGATCAGCGGCGTCGCACGAGGCCCTTCGCCAAACTCTTTCGCGTGCCCTTCTTCTGGTGATGCATCATATTTGTATTCCCAAATCGTCTTCCCGGATTTCGCATCGAGTGCGATCACAACTTCCTGATCGTCTGCACGATACATCGTATACAAGGTACCCTTGTCCACTAAAATGGCGGAGTAACCGTCACCCAATTCACGCTGCCAGATTTTCCTGGGCCCCTCTTCGGGCCAATGGCTGGCCAGTGAATGCGCGTCCGCTTGAAAATCCTGATTCGGACCGCCCCATTGGAGCCACTGCCCAAACGCGGGGGTCGACAACAATGTTGTCATGACCAAACTACAAACCGCAAGCGGTCTGCGCGTACTCAAACACCACCCATTAACCTTTTGATTGGCCACAATAGATCTCCACTGTTTATGTGTGATCGCCACTAAGAAAAAGCGATTTTCGATACTTCACCTATAGTAGAACTTTAGCCCGAACCATGTAAAGATAAAACTACCGGCTTAGACAATATATTACACCGTCTTCATTGCCAATGACCAGTGCGCCATAGGCAATCGCCGGGGATGCGGACAGTGGGGCGCCCGCCTCAAAACGCCACAATTCCTGCCCGTTTTCGAGGTTTATTTCATACAACCGGCCATCCGAGCTACCCACGAACACTCGATGATTGACCACAACGGGCGATGAATCGACTCGACCTTTCGTGACGAAGGTCCACACGACTTTACCGGACGTGGCATCCAGCGCTCGAACACGCTTGTCACGGCCGCCAAGAATGACACGATTGTTACAAATAACAGCCGACGACATGTACGGAAATTGTCGATCCGGATCCTCAAACAACCACAACAACCGATTTTTTTTCCAATCGATCCCCAGCACGGTATTGCCGTAAGTGCCCACAAAAACCCTGTCTCCCTGGATGGCCGCAGAGGTTCCCGTGACCGAACGCATGCTCACATTGGAAATACTTTTTCCGTTATCGAGATTGATAGCGTAAAGATGTTCGTCGCAACCGGCACTGATCACAACGTTTTTAATGATGCCCGGTGTTCCGTGGATGCGGCCTTGCGTTTCAAATTTCCAAAGGAGCTTACCCTCTTTTTTGGACAGGCAATAAAGAAAGCCATCGTAAGAACCAAACACGATTCGATCCTTCGCATGATTCACCGATGATATTATTTCGCCCTCTGTAGGAAACGTCCATTTGGCTTTCCCCGTTTTCGTATCCACCGCATGCATCACGCCGTCGGAATCACCAAAAAAAACGGTATCCTCTACCACCGTGGGCGAAGATCGGATCGCTTCGTTGGCTTGATATTTCCAACGCTCTTTTCCCGTATTAAGCGCCAGCGCAAACAACACCCCGTCATCGGTCCCGACATAAACCGTATCTTTCACAATGGCTGCCGAGGATGTGACAGGTTCAGAAACATCCGCGGTCCAGTGCAGCCGAAGTTTTTTGGGCAGATCGCTTTTGGCTACGCCGGTGAGTTGCGGATTTCCTCGAAACATGGGCCAGCCGGGGTCGGATTTGATGGATGAATCAGTTTGAGGCTGGGCAAGGACGACCGTAAAACATGAACAAAGAACAAACATGGAAAAGAAGATGGTGCGCACGCCCGAAGTCTTTAGCCGTTGCACTGAAAGTGTGCCCGACAAACTCCGCCTGTGCGTACATGATATTGAAAAAAGACCCGGACAATCAAGTTTGTCCGTGGCACACTCTTTGGATATCATTCCTCACTCCACAGTGGCACCCTACGTCGGCCTATAACGCAACACGATCGCTGCACCAATCCCAGCCATCAATAAACCCAAATAAAATTGAATTTTAATCGGTTCGGTAGGCTTGGCCCACATCATCGAAACAATCGTGTTGATAATCGGCGCACCCGCAAAAACCAGCGGAGCTACATAGATCGGATTACCCTGATATTTCATCGCAAAAACAATGCCGATCGCGCCGATCGCACCCAATATACCTGCCACCGTGGACATCGTGACGCCCGTAGAAGAAAATTCCAGCGGCTCCGCCTTGGTCAACATCAGATACGCCAACACACCGGCGGAAACAATCAGATAGGCTAATCCGACAAACAAAAACGCCCTTAGCGCACTGTTTTTACCTAGGGCCATCTGACCATGATGCAACGTCGGAACGTACGCACCCCAACAGAATATCGTCAACACAACAAACACCATCCATAATTTCATGGCAGGCTCCGATTAAGAAATTTTACTTACAATGTTATTAAATTCCGACTCGTCAAACGCACGCAACATACAACTATGTACCGCGTCCTTCATTCCCAGATCCAGGATCAGTCCCGATGCAGTCGCTTCGTCCGGCGCGCTCAAAATCATCACGCCATCATACTGACCCACCGTCCAGAAAATCGATTCGACCTTGGCGCCTTTACTTGCAGCCGCAGCAGCAAAATCCGTTGAACGTGAAACAGAATTCTTGACATCCATCACACCTTTTTCGGTGAAGTTTAATAAAACGATATATCGAACCATAACTCTTGTCCTTTCAGTGCCCACAAAATCATGCGGGTGATTCAGTTTTAATATAGGTATTGATTTTTTCTCGTAGTGGATCGGGTATGGAAATCGAACTAAACGTTCCCTCTTTCATGGTACAGCAGACCGCGGTTACCTTACCCTTCGCCAATCGCTCACCCTCACGATAAAACTCGACTTCATACGATGTGGAGCGATTGCCCACATGTACGATTTTCAACGAAAGCGTGATCTCATCTTCAAATCTTGCGGGAGAATAATACTCGCAACTGGTGGCAACGCGTGGCCAGCTCACCTCCAGATTTTCAAGCTTCGCCAGCACCGAAGTGTCCAGCGATCGCCAGAATTCGTGCTCTATTTCTTCCATCAGCCGGTAATAATTTGAAAAATGCAACACACCCGCCATGTCCGTCTCGGCGAATTGAATACGTCGTTTTATTGTAAAAGGGTTGGGCATAAAAATATCCGTAAAAGAAAAAAGTTAATCAAAATATTTATCAATCGTCGCCTGGGAGGGCGCTTTCGTCACCAAAGAAACCACCACCAAAGACAGCGTCGACATCATGATCATCGTCGCCACCGGCATCATCTCCAGGAACAGATATTCACGATTCGCACCATACTCAGATTTTGAAAACAGATAAAGCCAAACCGCAGCGGCGGTGAGGATGCAGGCATACGCTCCCGCTTTGGTTACCCGCCGCCAGTAAATCGACGCGAACACCAACGGAAACAGACTCGCAAACCCGCTGAAACACCAGATAGCCAGCTGAAACACGCCACGATCTTTCAGCTTAATCGCCAGGAAATAAGTCACGACCACGATAAACACAACAAAAAGACGACCGTACAACACTTTCTGGGAATCCTTTAATTTATCGTGCGCGATGTAATGCGACACAATGTCGTTGGAAAAAATGCTGCCGATGCACAAAAATTGCGAATCCAGCGAAGACATGATCGCCGCTAAAATACCCGCGGTTAAAAAACCGCCGAGAATCGGATTGGTTAACTTCTTCACCATCACCGCAAGCACCACGTTGGGTTTGGCAAAGTCCGGCGGAATCACCCAGTGTCCATCCATCACCGCCGACGTAGCCCACACTCCAATCAAAACGCAAGGCACCCACACAATCATGATCATGATCGGGTGCGCAATCACCGACAATCGAAAACTCTTCGCAGATTTAGCCGTCAACCAATGTTGAAACAGATGCGGAAACATCCCCACGCTTAACGGAATAAACATGTACGTCAAAAAAGCGAGCCGAGGAATCGAACGCGGCTCCTGAGGCTTGATCACAGCTTCTTTTTTATCCTTATTCCACGTAGCTATTTGAGCTTCATAAGCCTGTGTGTCTGCCTCCGTCACGGTCGATTTAAGCTTGGAAGGATTGTACTGAAGAACAAGCTGGGTCGCTTTTACTGGCCCACCGAGTTTGTCCGCGATCGCAAAAAAAGTGACGCAGCCAAGAATCATAAACACGATCGTCTGGAACGCGTTCGCCCAGGCCGTCCCACGCACCCCGCCAAAGAAAACATAGATCAACACGACGAGGCAGATCACCGCAGCGCCTAACCAATAGGGCACGCCGCCATGTAAGGGTGCGACCACATGTGGAAACAATTCTGGAAACGATCCAGCGGTTAAACTCTGAATCACTTTACCCGCACTCACCACACCGATCAGCAAATACGGAATCACCAGGCCAACCAATGCCGGGAATAAAATGAGTCCCAATTTATCTGACTCGAAACGATCGCGGAAAAATTGAATTTGCGTTACATAGCCATGCTTCTTCCCGAACGACCAGAGTTTAATCCCCACCAGGAAGAACACCGCCGAATGAATAATACCTGACCAGGAAGCCATCTTCCCGTAAACGCCGATCCCACCCTTAAATGCTTCGACGCTACTGCCCACCA
>CBDTZI010000013.1:0-17891 GCA_965364865.1 uncultured bacterium
CCCCGCCTGCGGGCAATCCCATTCGTTCGATATGCCAGAAACCACCATCCACATGACCTGCTCCCGCACGCATAAAGCCCTGGAGCTTCGCCTGACCAAGGGCGGCGACGTGAAATCAAAAATCGTAGACAACGATAACGCCGAATCTCAACCTCAAAAATCCTAACTTTCTTTCATCGCAGTTTCGAGACGACGTTTAAGAAACTGCCCGGTAAAACTTTGCTTGCATGCAACAACATCTTCCGGGGTACCGGCTACTACCACTTCACCGCCGTGCTGTCCTCCGCCCGGACCCAAGTCGATCACCCAGTCGGCTATTTTAATCACGTCGAGGTTGTGTTCGATCACGACAACGGTATGACCGCGATCGACGAGACGGCTTAACAAAAACAACAAGTTTCGTACATCGGCTGGGTGCAATCCGGTGGTGGGTTCGTCGAGAATGTACATCGTGTGACCCTGCGTGGAGCGGTGAAGCTCCGCGGCTAATTTCACGCGTTGCGCTTCGCCGCCGGAGAGCGTCGTCGAAGCCTGGCCGAGGGTCATGTAACCCAGACCGACCTCCTTGAGCGCCTTCAATCGCTGTCTGATGTTTGAAAAATTATCGAAAAAGGTGACCGCTTCCTCTACCGAAAAATGTAATACGTCGGCAATGTTTTTTCCGCGATAACGAACGTCCAGCGTCTCGCGGTTGTATCGCTTGCCGCTACATTCGTTGCACACAACGTACACATCCGGTAGAAAGTGCATGCTGATGCGTTTGGTGCCCTGACCCTCGCAATGATCACACCGCCCGCCTTTGACATTAAAACTGAATCTCGCGGGGCCATAACCGCGAATTTTCGCTTCCCGGGTTTTGGCGAAGTGTTGACGGATCAGATCAAACACGCCGACGTAAGTGGCTGGGTTACTGCGCGGTGTGCGGCCGATGGGCGACTGATCGATTTCGATGACTTTATCCACCAACGACGCACCGGATATTCTTTCATAAGGTCCGGGTTTGGGGCCGCTACGGTTAATGTTTCGATTCAACGCCCGCAATAACACCTGCGTCACCAGCGAACTTTTACCGCTTCCCGATACACCGGTTACGCACACAAAACATCCCAGCGGAAACCGGGTGTCAATTTTTTTGAGATTATTCGCCTCCACGCCAAAGAGTGACACACTGCAATCCCATTCGGGCGTGCGCCTCTTTTCGGGAATCGCGATTTGCAACTCGCCGGTGATGTATTTCGCGGTGATGGATTCATCGCATGCGAGTACGTCTGCGACAGAACCCTGCGCGATGAGATTTCCACCACGCTCACCGGCGCCGGGACCGATGTCGATCATGTAATTCGCACCGGCGATGACTTCCTCATCGTGTTCCACCACGATTACGGTGTTTTCCATGGACGCCAATGTTTTTAGAATTTTCGTCAGACGTTTTGTATCGCGTGAATGTAAGCCAATGGTGGGTTCGTCGAGAACATAACAGACGCCAGCTAATCCACTACCGATCTGGGTCGCCAATCGAATGCGTTGAAATTCGCCACCAGAAAGTGTCGTTGACGAGCGATTCAAACCGAGATAATCAACGCCGACGTCACACAAAAATCGCAATCGGTGACGAATTTCTCTAAGCAGCGGCTTGGCAATCATTTTCGCTTCGGCCTCGGCTTCATCCTCAAACGAAATTTCATCGAAAAACGTGCGTGCTTGAGAAATGGTCTTGCGCATGATGTCCGCGATGCTGTGACCGCTGATCTTCACGCAGAGCGCACGTTCACCCAGACGATCACCGCTGCACTTTTGACAGGCGGACTCATCCAGAAATGAATGTAAGCGCTGCTTGGCGGATTCAGATTCGGTCGTCTCCCATCGCCTCTTGAGATTGGGCATGACCCCTTCGAACATAGCCCCGAACTGCTTCTCATCTTCATCCGTCGTCCCGTACATGAGAATCCGATGTTGATCCTGCGATATGTTGCGGAAGGGAATATCCGGCATCACCTCAAAACGTTCGCAAAATTCATGAACCATCTGCTTGTAGATCGCGTTGAGTCGTTTGCCCTGATGTCGCCAAGCTGCGATCGCCCCTTTGTGAAGTGAAAGATTGGGATCGGGAACAATCAACTCCGGATCAAAATCCAATGTCGTGCCCAATCCATGACACTTTTCACACGCTCCGTAGGGGGAATTAAAACTGAACAGTGGTGGTGAAAGATCGTCGAGGCGCACTTCGGCGTGGTTCGGACACGACAACGACGCACTATACACTTCGTCGGACCAATTCTCGCCATCGACCTGGGCGGTCACAATCACTCGGCCGTTGGATAGTTGCGTGGCTAATTCAATGCTGTCAGCCAATCGAGTTGCGATTTCCGACTTGATCATCAGCCGATCGACTACCACTTCGATCGTATGATTTTTGTTGGCTTGAAGTGGTTCAATTTCATCGAGCGAGACGACCTGGCCATCGATTCGAGCACGCACAAAACCCTCTTTGATAATTCGATCCAAAATGGCTTTGTGTTGACCGCGTTTTTTTGTAATCAACGGCGACATCACCATGATTTTCTGACCCGGCGTACCGGCTAACACCGCATCCACCACCTGGGCGGTGGACTGTCGCACGATTTCCCGATCACAAATCCAACATCTAGGTACACCCACACGGGCGAACAAGACGCGCAGGTAGTCATGAATTTCGGTAGAGGTCGCCACCGTCGATCGCGGACCGGCGGTGGTGATGCGCTGTTCGATGGCGATCGTGGGACTCAGCCCTTCGATCCGCTCGACATCCGGTTTCTGCATCTGCTCTAAAAATTGCCGCGCGTACGCAGAGAGTGATTCCACATATCTTCGCTGCCCCTCGGCATAGATGGTGTCAAACGCCAGCGAACTTTTGCCCGAACCCGACACACCGGTGATTACGGTGAAGGAGCCACGCGGAATCTCCACATTGATGTTCTTTAAGTTATGTTGTCTCGCACCGGTGATGCGTATGATGGATCGCGGCTTCAAAAGAAAGCCTCCGTTTGACCATTTCTTACGATTTCAACATGACCGTGGGCGTCTGTACGAAACGTCTATTTCCCTATGGTTGTATTTTGTTGAGCGTAAGCAATATGTAGACATTATTCAAACGAGCCAATACTCGCTGAAACTATGGTTCGCAACAACGCGTATAAGTCGATGGTGTTGGAAAGATGTGAATACTTGCGATCATGGCCCGAATAGAGGATCAGAAACGAACGGATAACTTGTTTGGGATGAAGCAAAGTGTCCGAAAATGTCGTGAACGGGGCGATAGCACAGCCCACAGATACGCGGATTAACCGCTGTACGCCCATAAGCCGACATGTTTAGCAGGGATAAAGAGATATCCCATGTTTCCACCTTGTAAGTAAGTGTCGACCTCAGCGGGTTTTTTATGGACCCTTCAATGGTCCAGCCTTATACTGATAACAGGGGATGTGAGTCCCTATATCGGTATAACCGGTATGGAAGATCTACGGACTCGTCGAGTGGCACAAATCATGGGGTATGGGCCGATCTACGTCGAGGCCGTCAGGGCCGGTCATCCTTATGAATGGATAGCGGGACGGTGAACCGAACCGATATCAGCTTTTCTTCATCTAAGGTGGCGTAAGTAGAAGTGAATAAAAGGAGTGATTATGCAACGTTTAGCTCATCGTAAGTTTACGTATTTCTCAGCAGCGCTTCTGACCTTTTCGGTGTTGTGGGCGCAGGGGATAGGGCTGGCTACGGATAATCGCCACGCCCGGGGTTCAAGAGATGAGCAGCTTTGGCGAAAGAGCATCGTTCATGTCGAACAAGGCGACTTCAAGGGCGCGATCCAGGATCTAGGCGAAGTCCATTCCGGTGGTGCTCTGACCGAGCAAATTCGCACCTGGTTAAACGAATACGAAGAGCAACAAAACAAACGTGAAGCACTCAACGCAATCGATTTTGAAAAATATGTTCGATACGCCAAAGAGAGAATCGAACGCAAGGAATATAAACAAGCTTTATCCTGGACGCTGGCCGCCAAAGATGTCACGGACAACAAGGACGAGCTGTTGCGAGCCGCCTGGCTTCAGGACCTGGTCAATCATTCTCTGGTCGAAGCAGACAAACAACGTGACAAAAGCGAATGGCGTGAAGCCTGGAACATTTATTATTATCTCGGCTCACTGTATGAACAGGAACCCCGATATCAAAAACTCGAACACGAAGTTCTGACCCTTCTTCGTCTGGACAAAATGTTTGAGGATGACAAGTGGCAGGAGCGCGTTGAACGAGCACAATGGCGAGACGCAAAAAAAGCCCTGGAATATATCGACAAGTATTATGTCGTGGAAGCGGACTTCAAAAAAATCGCGGAGGGCGGGCTGGAACAATTGTTGCTGCTGGCGGATTCCGAAAGCGCACATGAACGATTTAAGCATCTCAAAGACGAAGACAATCGAACCGATTTCAAGGTTCGCATCCAGGCTCGATTGAATCGAGTCCATGAAGAGGCGAAGCTCACCCGCTCACAATGTATCAGCCATTTCCGTCGGGCGATCAAATCCATCAATCCTGAAACCATTCGCCTGCCCGATGAGCTGGTGGTCAGCGAACTGATGAACGGTGCGTTTGAGCCGCTGGACGATTTCACCACGATGATCTGGCCCAAAGCAACCGAGGAATTCGACAAACACACACGCGGCGATTTCATCGGCGTCGGTATTTCCATTTATAAAAACAGATGGGATGAAATCGAAGTCGTCACTCCGCTGGAAGATACGCCAGCCTATCGCGCCGGGATTCAATCCGGAGACATCATATTGTCAGTGGACGGAAAAAGCCTGAAAGATTTTTCCATCAACAAAGTGGTCAGCACCATTACCGGTCCCAGAAACACCGAAGTGACCTTAACCATTCGCCGAGACGATCAAGAAATCGATTTTCCGCTCAAGCGAACCCGAGTCAAAATTCAATCGGTCAAAGGTTGGAAACGAAACAAGGACGAAACCTGGGACCATTGGCTGGATAAAGATAACGGAATCGCTTATATGCGCGTGACCGGTTTCCAGAGAAACACCGCCGAAGATATCGCCAACGTCATGAGCGAATTGCAAGGGCATGGCCTCAACGGGCTAGTGATGGATTTACGCCGGAACCCGGGCGGCTTGTTAGACTCGGCCTGGCAAATTTCCTCCATGTTTTTAAAGGGCGGCGACCCGGTGGTCAGCACCAAAGGTCGCATCCAATACGACGACCAGGAACTACACGCACCCTGCGACGGACCTTTTTCCGACGTTCCCCTGGTGGTATTGGTGGATGAAAACAGCGCCAGCGCTTCGGAAATTGTTTCCGGTGCGATTCGTGACAACCATCGCGGCATCGTCGTTGGCGATCGTACGTTTGGAAAATTCAGCGTGCAAAACCTGATCCCGCTTCACTCTGCCAAGCTGAAAATTACAACCGCTCGATACTATCTGCCCAGCGGCGTGTCGCTTCATCGTGAACCCACATCGAAAACCTGGGGCGTGGAACCAGACATCCATGTTCCACTCGTGATCAAGGAACGGTCCAAAGTCATCACCATGAGACGCAACGCCGACCTCATCGGTCCGCCCGCTTTGAAGAAACCTAAAAAGGATGCAAAAGAGGATGACGAAGATGCGGATAAAAAGGATGGCAAAAAAAATAAGGCCGACAAGGATAAGACGAAAGGCCTGGATGAAGAAAGCGAAACAGCCGTAGCAGACGCGGAGGACAAAAAAGACGAACTCCCGCCGCTGGATCAGCCGGATGAAAACAATCGACCCGAACAGGATTTACAGGTCGATGTCGCACTGCTGCTTCTGCGCATCAAAACGCTGGGTGAACGATACTCGACCCTGGCTGCGGCGGAATCGGAATACGAGAAGAAGGTGAAAAACCCGTAGGATCGTACGGATCGATAAATAAAATGCCCCGGTGTGACTCGTCATGCCGGGGTGTTTTTTTGTGCGCACTCATCGCTTGACCCGTGACCTGCTCTGATTTAAGTTTTCATCATGTCTACCATGAATTCCATTGAGCGTATTGACGCTGTCTTAGCCGGGCAACAACCAGACCGCCCCGCTTACAGTTTCTGGTATCACTTTGCACCCGAACAATCGAAGGGACAAGCGGTCGTCGATGCCCACTTGAATCATTACGAGCGATACAAGCCGGACTTTTTGAAAGTGATGAACGACAACGAATACCCCAGCAGACACAAAATTAATACCGCGAAAGATTTGAGAAATTTACCCGTACTCAAAGGCGACGAAGAGGGATACGGGTTACAACTCGACCTGCTCAAAGTTTTATCGTCGCAGCTCAAAGGAAAAGTCTATCTTGTCACCACGCTGTTTAACGCATGGACGATTCTTCGACGGATTGTGACACCGCGAACCTCCAACAAACACAATCCACCCGTTCTCGACGGACAACCCAATCCCGTCGACACGCGCATGAACGAATTGCTGGGCGAAGATCGAACGTCGATGAGCATGGCACTGGACGTGATCGCCGCTTCGCAGGCAAACTTTGCAAAAAAATGTATCGAGGCAGGTGCAGATGGCATTTTTTTAAGCGTGCGCGACGACTGGATCAACACACCACAAAACGGAATGACCACATACGAAGAATTGGTGGAAATCGGCGACGGTCAGATTCTGACCGCAGCGAACCGGGCACGGTTGAACGTATTGCACGTCTGCGGGAATCCGCAAAACCTGATGCGATTCGCGGATTATCCGGTGCAGGTGATCAACTGGGCGGATCGAGCCGCTGGACCGGAAATTGACGAGATCATTGGAAAAATCGATCCCGTCATCTGCGGCGGTGTGGACAATCTCAGCACTTTACCCGACGGAACACCCGAGGATGTCGCTCATGAAGTGCGTGAGGTATTGCAATTGGCGAACGAGCGGCCGCTGATTGTCGGGCCGGGTTGCACGTTTAATCCGGACTACGTACCCAGCGCGAATCTCGACGCGATCGTACGAACCGCACAAAACTGGCCCGGTTAATCTCAATTTCATCCCGCAGGCTTATTGTCAACTACACCATTCGATCTTACAGTAGTTAAGCGACACGGAACTTGGGTGCCACTGGCGGCTTGTCCGCCAGTGTTTCAAAATAGTGCGTAAATCATGACTCGCACTAATGTTTTTACAACTATACCTACACCGCGCAGGCTGAAGCCTGCGGCTCAGTACCAATATAACTATAACAGGAAAATTTTATGGAACGTACGTTAATTATTCTCAAACCAGATACCATACAACGACGACTCATCGGACGTGTGTTGCAGCGATTCGAGGAAAAGGGATTGATCATCGCGGGCATGAAACTCATGCACATCAAACGAGAGTTGGCTGAGGAACACTACGCCGTTCACAAGGGCAAGCCTTTTTATCCCGGCTTAATCGATTACATCACCAGTGGCCCCGTAGTGGTTTTGGTCTTGCAGGGTGAACGATGCATCTCCATCGCACGAACGCTGATGGGCAAGACGTTTGGTTACGAGGCGGATCCGGGCACCATCCGCGGCGACTTTGGCGCTTCACGTTCGTTTAATCTGGTGCACGGCAGCGACTCGCCCGAAGCAGCTGCCACGGAAATGGCGCTGTATTTCAATGACGGTGACCTGCTCGAATACGCGCCGGATGGAAGCCAATGGGTGTTCCCGAAAAACGACGATTAAAACCGAGACGCGCCCGTGAGGTAGCGGGAATGAAAACGGGTGCCATGCCAAGCCGTAGGCGCCGGCATGTTTCATCGAACTGAATCAAATCATGGCGGCGCGTGCTTAGCCATGCCACCCGATGTCGGACAATTAAAGGATTGACCATGAAAGTTCAATCGATTGAAAAGCATGAACAAAACGTCGTTCAGATGGAAGGTGCAACGGGCGCGAAGATGCGCATGCTGATCGGCCCCGACGAGGGTGCGGGGAACTTTCACATGCGACATTTTGAGGTCGAACCCGGCGGCTTCACGCCCCATCATTGTCATGACTATGAACATGAAATTTTGATCCTTTCGGGCGTGGGCATCGCCAAATCTGCTTCGGGCGACAAGCCGATCAAAGCCCACGACGTGATCTTCGTACCGGCTAATGAAATGCACCAGTTCGTCAACATGGGCGACGAGCCGCTGCAATTTATCTGCCTGATCCCCGCACCGGAAGATTGTTCGAAATAAGACATCCGTATCCCATACACTGAAAAGATTCAATCGCCGGGTGCCACTGGCGGCTTGCCCGCCAGTGTTATTCGATGTGATGTATGGTGCGAGAAAGGATTCATGCACCAGCGGGTTAGTTTTGAAAGATGTCAGCTCCCTCACGGTCGCTGCTCGGATTTTATAGACACTGTTTCGGGTATATGTCCCCCACCCTTCGCTATGTGAAGAATGGGGCACCCTCTTTGCTTGTCCGTGCTGGTGCGTGAATCCTTTCTCGTCCTGACGTACCTTCGTGTTTTTATTGAATTCGCGACACCGCGCAAGCTAAAGCATGCGGCTCAGGTTTGAATGGATCGACTTACGAACAGATCTTGCGAACTCGACACAACATTCAATCCAGCCATAATACTTTTACCGATATGACACGTTGAATGGAGAGCGGGATTGCCTGCAAAATTAATACCATACGATTTTCATCGCCGCAGTCCGGCGGATATGCATACCCGCGCAGACGATCTCATCGCAGAAATGACCGCGCGACGAAGCTGTCGTAAATTCAGTGACGAAGCCGTTCCACGAGAACTCCTCGAAAAAGTCATCGCCATCGCCCACACCGCGCCCAGCGGAGCCAATCGAAAACCGTGGCGATTTGTGGCAGTCGACGACCCGCAACTAAAAAAACAAATTCGCGAGGCTGCGGAAAAAGAAGAGCGGGAAAATTACGATCGTAGATTTCCAAAGGCCTGGCTCGAAGCCCTGGAACCGATCGGCACCAACGCAGACAAGCCGATGCTCGAAGACGCGCCCTGGCTGGTGGTGATGTTTCGTATCGACTGGGAGGAAATCGAGGGCGAGCGATTTAAAAACTATTATCCCTCGGAGTCGACGGGAATCGCGGCCGGTATGTTTGTGATGGCCTGTCATCAGGTAGGTCTGGCGACGCTGACCGACACGCCGAGCCCGATGAATTTTTTGCGCGACCTGTTGGGACGACCCGATAACGAAAAACCGTTTTTACTTTTACCCGTGGGATTCCCGGCTAAGGATTGCACCGTACCCGACATCCCCAAAAAACCATTACACGAAGCACTGCAATGGAATAAAGAGACAAATTAACAATTTAGAATGATGATTTATAAGTTAAGTGCAGGGAAAAAATGATGAAGCGATTATTGATGAGTATCGTATGTTGCAGTGTTGTTCTTAGCGCCTGCTCTCGGTTGACCATTGCACAAACCGCGAACTCTCGCTTAGACATCCCCACACCCGCGTCGGTCATTGGGCACGAGGTGGGCGAGGATTACAAACTCGCACGCTGGGAAACCATCGTCGATTATTTCAACCGTCTCGGCGACGCATCCAATCGGGTCAACGTTCGCCGCATCGGAACCTCCACCGAAAACAATCCCTATCTGTTAGTCGAAATCAGCAGCGCCGATACGATTGCGAATCTCGACCGTTATCGCACGCTACAATCCAAACTGGCGGACCCGCGCAAAATTAACGATGAGGCTGACCGTCAAAAATTACTCAAAGAGGCCAAGACCACCATCGTCGTTACCGCGGCTTTGCATTCCAGCGAATGTGCCGGCTCGCAGATGGCCATGGAATTAGCCTATAAATTAGCCTCCGCCAACGATCCGCTTACGCGCGAAATACTCGACAACTGCATTATACTTCTGGTGCCGTCAGCGAATCCCGACGGCAACAATAAAATCATCGACTGGTACGAAAAATATGTGGGCACCCAATATGAGGGCGGGTGGATGCCCTGGCTTTATCAAAAATACGCCGGACACGACAACAACCGCGACTGGTTCATGCTCAATCTCAAAGAGACACGCATCCTTACAGAAATTCTCTACCACGAATGGTATCCCACCATTTCGTATGACATTCATCAGATGGGCAATCGCGGAGCAAGGTTTTTTGTACCGCCCTTCTACGATCCCATCAACCCCAACGTCGATCCGCTGATCCATCAATCGCTGCTACTCATCGGGGGACACATGGCTACCGAGTTACAGGAAAACGGCATGACCGGCGTGGTGTATCGTGCGATCTTTGACAACTGGTGGCAGGGCGGTAATCGAACGACACCCTATCGTCACAACGTAGTCGGTATTTTAACCGAAGCCGCCAGTGCCAAGATGGCTTCGCCAATCTTTCAGACGCACCGAGACCTGCGCGGCGGCGGTCGCGGCTTTCCCAATCACGACCCGGCGGTTAATTTCCCCGAACCCTGGGCCGGGGGGTGGTGGCGGCTGCGCGACATCGTGGACTATGAACTGACCGCGAGTAAGGCGCTGTTTACGTTGGCTGCACGATACCGCGACCGATTTGTGCGTAACCATCTTTCGCTGAGCGAAAAGGCTTTGCGCCTGGGCAGTGATGAGCCACCCTTCGCGTGGTTGGTCCCGCCCGATCAGCGTGACCCCGGAGCAGCTGCTCACATGCTGGAAATTTTGCGACTGTCGGGCATTGAAGTCCATCAATCCACCGATTCGTTTATCGCGGATGGTCGATCCTACCCGGCGGGCACCTATGTATTATTAGCCAAACAACCCTACCGACCCCACCTCAAAGACATGATGGAACGGCAAATTTTACCCGATCGAAAAAAGTACGAAGGGGGGCCGCCGGAAGCACCGTATGACTCCGCTGGCTGGACGCTGCCCGTGCAGATGGGCGTTAAAAGCGTCGAAGTGGTGTCACATTTTGACGCACCTCTCCAGCGCGTACATCAGGTGGCCTCTACGAAAATTACGCCGCCCACAACGCAAAACGGCGCCTACATCACGCGCCGATGGGGTAACGCCGATTACGCTGCGATCAATCGACTGCTCGACGACGGTTTTGACATCTCAGTGCTAAAAGAAAGTTTCGACGGCTACCCGACGGGTAGCGTGATCGTTTCTTCTCAGGATCGATCATCTGATATCAATCGAAACATCAAAAAAATTACCCAGGAAATCCCTGCGCGATTCGATCGACTTGAAAATTTGCCGGATCAAAAATTACTGCAGAAAATGACCAGACCCCGCACCGCACTGTACCAACCCTGGACCTCCAGCATGGACGAAGGGTGGACCCGACTGGTGCTGGAACAGTTTGAATTTCCATATACGACCATTCACAACGCTGATATTCGCGCAGGAAATTTACGCGATCGATTCGACGCCATCATCATTCCCAGCATGTCAGCCAAGCGACTCATGAACGGCGCGAGCGTAAAAGACATGCCACCGCCCTACTCCGGCGGAATCGGCAAGGACGGCGCGATGGCGCTGGAACGATTCGTTGACCAGGGTGGAACGCTGGTGTTGATGGACGCAGCTACCGAATTAGCCACCGACGTTTTCCGTGTTCCGGTTCGCAACACGCTCAAGGATTTACCGAAAGATGCGTTTATGTGCCCCGGTTCACTGTTGCGTTTGCGCGTCGATCAAAACCACCCGCTAGGCTATGGATTTGACAACGAAGCCTCAGCCACCTTCGCCCGATCGCGTGCGTTTGTGACGGGTAAAGATGCCCTACAACCCTCGAATAAAAAAGATAAAACGAACAAGGATGAAGATAATCGCATTTCGATCCGCGAATTAACCAAACAAGAGATCGACGCCAAAGTATCCGCTCAGCAGGTAACATCAGCTGCCCATTACGCGGACAGCCTGGTCTTGCTTAGTGGCTGGATTTACGGCGATCAGCATATTCGCGGTCGCACGGCCATCGCCGAGGTCCAATCGGGTCAGGGCCATATAGTGTTGCTGGGCTTTCGCGTCCAGTTCCGAGGCCAGCCGCACAACACCTTCAAATTCCTCTTCAACGCAATCTACCGATCTACGCTGAATACCAAATAGCTCACATTGACAGGTTGTGTGATGGTTTTTAAGGTTACGTTCACGAACATTTGTACAAGAGAGGCTGGTTATGATTGAAACTTTATTAAGAACACCGCTACACGATCTGCACGTAGACATGGGCGGCCGCATGGTCGAATTCGCCGGCTGGAGTATGCCCGTTCAGTTCGTGGGCATTATCGAAGAACACAATCACACCCGCAACGCTTGTAGCGTGTTCGATGTGTCGCACATGGGTCGGCTTATATTGACCGGCAAGGACTGCGAATCGTTTTTGAATCGAATCTGCACCCGCAATCTCACCGACGCGGAAATCAACCGCTCTTACTATTCGCACGTTTGCCGAGAAGATGGCGGTATTTTAGACGACGTGATTGTCTCGCACCTGGAAGATCACTGGGGCGTGGTGTGCAACGCGTCGAACCGCGAAAAAATTGTCGCGTGGTTAAACTTACACAAAACCGGCACGGACGTCACGCTCAGCGATCAGACCACTTCGACGGCGATGATCGCGGTGCAGGGTCCGCGCACGATGGAAATCGCCAGCGAACTCGGCGGCGAAGATATTTTGGCATTAAAACGATATCGACTGCTGGTGCGAGAAATGGGACCGATGAAAATTCTCATCTACCGCAGCGGGTATACCGGAGAAGACGGCGTGGAGGTCGTGCTACCCGCATCGCTGGTCAACATGTTCGCACCCAAGCTATTCGGTTCCAAAGACAAACCCCACCCCATGATCAAGCCCGCAGGTCTCGGCGCGAGAGACACCCTGCGGATCGAAGCAGCCATGCCGCTGTATGGACATGAACTGTCGGAGGATTGGGATTCTCTCACCGCGGGTCAGGGCTGGTGCGTGGACCTGGAAAAAGATTTCATCGGTGCGGATGCGATGCGAGCCTTGAAAGAAAAGGGCCTGCCCCGCAAAATCGTGGGATTGGAGCTTGAGGGTCGGCGCATTGCCCGACAGCACCATCCGGTATATTCTTCTGACGGCCTCGTGGGTGAGGTTACCAGCGGCACGCTGAGTCCAACCCTGGGCAAGAGTATAGCCATGGCCATGATTTCCTCGGAACATGCAAAAGAGGGTACCAGCGTGGAAGTTGAGATTGGACGTGGCAAACGTTTAAGTGCGACGGTCGTTAAAAAACCGTTTTACAAAAAACCAGCAAACAAATAAGCGAACGAAAATAACTCGCTATTGATTAGGATATTTTGATGACCACACACGAAACATTGAACCAACAAGTGGAAGAAACTATGCAAGTTCCAACCGATCGAAAATACGCGGAATCGCACGAATGGTATCTTATAGACGACGGCGTCGTCACCATAGGCATCACCCAGTTCGCAGCCGATGAACTGACCGACATCACTTATGTCGATCTGCCAGGGGTTGGATCCACCCTTAACGAGGATGACACGTTCGGCGAGGTGGAATCGGTCAAAGCGACATCGGAACTGTTCAGCGCCATTGCGGGAACGGTTACCGAAATCAATGCTGAACTCGAGGATCATCCCGAGTTGATCAACGACAAGGCGTTTGAGGAGGGCTGGATGGTCAAAATTAAAGCCGATTCACTCGACCCGCTGAAAGAGTTGATGACCGACGAGGAGTACAAACTCTTCGTGAAAAACACAAAATAAGAACTGCGATTTTAATCCGCAGTCTCCCATCAACAATGACCTCGATTATCAGCCTGCCCAACCACCGGGTTATCAGACGTTGGCCTCTTCTGCGCGTCACACACACTCCCTGTCGATAACGAATCTTACCCCCGATAACTACCGATAACACACCTGTCAAAGGGGATTAAAACCTCCCCAGACTCGAAACAGGACAGGAAACGTACGTCAGGAATGCAATAAATACGATGAGACCGTCGATTGTTCGAAACATCATCTACCCGCTGCACGAAATGCTGCTGCGCCGGCGAACATTTCGTTATCTTAACGAACTGACGCAATCGCAGTGGCTCTCACCCGCCGATCTGCGCTTATTGCAAGTCAATAAACTCCGAAGCCTGTTGCGTCACGCTTACGACCATACACACCTGTACCGTGACCGGATCGACGAAGCGGGCCTTGATATCAACAAGATTGATTCGTTGGATATTCTTCAGCGCCTCCCCCTGTTGGATAAAAACCAGATTCGTTCGTCCCTACAAGATATGTTGTGGAAAAAAGCACCGGGAGGACTTCACGCATTTAACACCGGCGGGTCGTCGGGCGATCCGCTGGAGTTTTATTTTGATCGACGCCGCCAGGGATACGACCAGGCTGCGAGAATGCGCAGTCATCAGTGGTTTGATATTCAAGTCGGTGATCCCGAGCTTTATCTGTGGGGCTCGCCGATCGAATGGGCTAGGCGCGACCAGGTCAAACAATGGCGCGATTCGCTGTTCAACCATCGACTGTTAAGCGCGTTCGACATGTCCCCGGAACGAATGGATCGTTATCTGGACGAATGGGAACAATTTCAACCGGTCAGGCTTTTCGGTTATCCAAGCAGCATTGCGTTGTTCGTAAAACACGCCCAATCGCGCCGACGCATACTCGACACCCATCGACTCAAAGCCGTTTTTGTAACCGGCGAGGTCTGTTACTCGCACGATCGCGAGACGATTGAATCCTACTTTGGCGTGCCCGTCGCCGACGGCTATGGCAGTCGGGAAGCGGGGTTTATCACCCACGAATGCCCACAGGGCAATCATCACATCACCGCTGAAAATATCATCGTGGAAATCGTCAACGATCACAAAACCGCAGCTCCGGGTGAATCCGGCGAAATCGTGATCACGCACATGGACGCCTACGCCATGCCTTTTATTCGATACCGCACGGGTGACGTTGGAAAACTTCGCATCGGAAGATGTGGATGCGGTCGCGGGTTGCCCATGATGGATATCGTGCAGGGTCGAACGACCGACTTTTTGTATCTGCCCGACGGAAACGTCAAACACGCACTGTCGATCATCTATCCGCTGCGTGAGATGAAGGGTTTGAGACAGTTTCGTGTCACACAACACAAGGATTATTCGGTAACTGTGGACGTGGTATGTGATGACCGCGAAGCGAAGATCACCCGCGAAAGCATCACGAAGAAAGTCGCACCGGTCCTGGGTAGTGAGATTCCTGTCCGCGTGGACATGGTCGATAAAATTTCAGCCAGTCAATCCGGCAAATATCGATACGTCATTTCCCATGTAAACACCAGCCAAACCAATAACGAAGTCGCAACACGGAAAGAAGAGAATATCGATGCCCGGTAGTGTCATACAACAACAATCGAAACCCAAAGATCAGCCCGATGCTCGATCCGCCGAGCTCCCCTGCTCGTCGAAAGTCGAAGCCGTGGATTTCGCAACGCAGGATACCGCGTGTCGGGTGAACCCGCTTTCACCCAGACTTCGTGCATCGTGGGATCAATACGTTTCGCAACATCCATTGGGCACACTGTTTCACACACTCGCGTGGCATGACGCCGTGCATGAAACTTTTGGCCACGACAGCTTTTATCTCATCGCCCAACGCGGAAACAAAATTGTGGGTGTGTTGCCGATGTTTCGCGTCATCAGCCGATTGGCTGGCCGATTGCTGGTGAGCATGCCCTACGCCGTCGGCGGCGGCATCATCGCGGACGATGACGAGGCAACATCCTCGCTGTACCATGCCTCTCTAAAAATCGCCCAGCGCGATCGAATCGACATGATCGATTTTCGCAGTGAACAGGCCGCCATTCCCGATTTACCCGTGATCGATCGATACGCCGGATTTTCACGCGAACTCCCCAATCGCGTTGACGAAGTGATGGGTTTACTCCCTCGAAAAGCCCGGGCAGCCGCCCGCAACGCCCGCAACAAATACAATCTAAAAGTATCCTTTTCAGACGAACATCTGAAAAAAGTCTGGGAGCTGTACACCATCAGCATGCGCCGTCTGGGATCGCTGAGTTATCCCTACCTTTTCTTCAAGCGCCTTATTGAACACACGCCCGATCAACACTGGGTTTCAATCGTGTACAAAAACGAAAAACCGGTAGCTGGACTGGTGACGTTTTTATATCAGGATCGAGTGCTGCCCTACTTCTTCGGCTCCAACAGCGACGCCACCCAGTGCAGCGCCGCAAACTATGTCTATCTCACCGCGATGGAACGCGGCGTGGAAGAAGGCTTTCAAACATTCGATTTTGGCCGATCGAGATTAGACAACACCGGCAGTTATGGTTTCAAAAAGAATCAGGGATTTGAACCTCGAACGCTGGGCTATCAATGTTATGTGCCTCAAGGTTGCACAACACCAAACATGACGCCGAGTAATCCGAAGATTCAGGTCGCTCGAAAAATCTGGTCTCACTTGCCGCTTGCGTTTACGAAATTCGCCGGGGCCAAACTCGCAAAACATTTACCGGGATAAATCATGAACATCTTATACCTCGCACATCGTATACCGTATCCACCCAACAAGGGCGACAAGATGCGCAGCTTTCGTTTTCTTGAGCATCTGTCCAAACGACATCGCGTGTGGTGTGCCTGTTACGTCGACGATCCCAACGATATGCAATATGTGCATGCGCTGCAGGCCATTTGCGAAGATGTCATCGCCATCCCGCTGAACAAACATCGAGCGACGGTGCGCGGGCTGTGGGGACTGTTGCGAGGTAAAACGGTTACGGAATATTATTACCGAACCCCGGAGATGAAAAAGTCGCTGATCGAGTGGTCGAGCCATCTAAAATTCGATGTGGCCATCGCTTTTTCATCCTCGATGGTTCGGTATGTTTACCGTGTACCCGCCAAGCGCCGTGTGTTGGATTTGTGCGACCTGGACAGCCAGAAATGGCATGAATACGCTGACCATTCAATCGCCCCACTCAAGTGGCTCTACCGGCTGGAGGGTCGACGCCTGGCCACCAAAGAGCAGTGGTGGGCACACGCCAGTGACGCCACCATCGTCATCACCCAGGCCGAATCCATCGAACTGAGAAGATTCGTGTTGGAAGGAAAATTACATGTCGTGACCAACGGCGTACATATGCCTACCACACACGAAAAATCGGAACAAGAACAAAAGGAAGCGTCGAACGGAAAACCCAACCAACTCCCCGTCATCGGCTTCGTCGGTGTGATGGATTACAGGCCAAATGTGGATGCGGTGTGCTGGTTTGTGGAAAACTGCTGGGAAGAAATTCGCCAGGCCTACCCCAAATGCGAATTCAGAATTGTCGGACGCAACCCGTCACGAGCGGTGAAAAAACTGGGGCGTGTCGCGGGTGTGACCGTGGTCGGTGAAGTGAAAGAGGTTTCCGATGAACTGAATAAATTCACGGTCAGTATCGCGCCGATGCGAATGGCTCGCGGATTGCAAAACAAAGTACTCGAAGCCATGGTGGCTGAAATCCCCGTTGTTCTTTCTTCCAAAGCCGCCAAAGGGATTAGCGGTAAAAACGGAGAAACTTATCTGGTCGCCGATTCTCCCGATCATGTGATTCGATCGATCTCCCGGTTATTAAGCGATCCAAATTTACGCGAGCGGATCGGTCAAATGGGCTACCGTTTTGTATCGCTTCACCACAACTGGATCGAATCGTTACGAAAGTATGAACTGATCGCGACCGGCGTCATTGACAAACACCTGTCCACGAATTTTGTAAACCAGACACTGGTTCCATCAGCCAAGACGGTGATCATCGATCCCAAAGCAGCTGAGACGCATTGATTGTTTAGACTCCCCTTTTGGGGTGCCACTGGCGGCTTGTCCGCCAGTGTTTGAACGAATGACTAACACACCCCGTTTGCGAGGGCATGATGGAATAGTATGCCTACCGCTGCGTGT